>JBBDNX010000393.1:0-4098 GCA_040877345.1 Pirellulales bacterium | reverse complement strand
TTCAGGAATGCGCTGCGGCGGTCCCAGGCCACAAAGCCGGCGGCGGCATAGGCGGCAACGGCCGGCGCGTTGGCTGCGTCGACTGCCAGCACCAGCCGCTGGCGGCCCGTTTGCCGGGCAAGCCACTGCGCGTGCCGGACCATATCCAAACCCCAACCCCGCCCGCGGGCCGCGGGCACCAGGCCCATGTACATCAGCTCCCAATGACCTGCCTCCGGGCGGTCGGTCAACAGCAGACAACCCGCGTCGCCAGGCTGCCCGGCGGCAAGGTCCCCCGCGAAATGGTCGTTCCGTACGATCAGCCAGCGGTTCGGATCGAAACTGCCGGTGGCGCGGTAGCCGTCGAGCACGTCGCGCGTCTCTCGCAGACCATTGAGGGCCGGGCAGTCGAGGCTCTGGGCGTAGGTGGCTTCCAGCAAGCGGCCCAGCCGATCGAAATCGACGGGGTGCACCGGTTCGAAGACGAGATGCGCCGCGGGGGGCGAATCTGGAAACCGATCGGCCGGGCTGACCAGGTGCAACAGGTTCGCCACCTGCGTGAAGCCGGCCGCGGTGAGCAACCGCACGTCGTCGCCGGTATCACGGGAAGCGTCGCGTGGACGAGCCGGACCAGGCGCCCGCCGACAAACGCCAGCGCAGCGGCCAGCAATTGCCTGGCGGTGTCGGGCGGCTGACCGGCGGCGAGCCGCGGCGGCCAGATGGCAGCGTGGCGGCCGGGATGGATCACCGTCCAGACGGCGCCGGCCGCAAGGTCGCCGCGCCGGGCTTCGAACAAGCCTTCGAGGCTGCACGAGGGGTGGTCGGAGGCGAGAATTGCATCGATCTGCCGCCGCCTGACGGCTGGCTCGAGGTCCCCGAACACGAGTTCCAGAGCGCGACGGCGTCGCTGCACCGTTGCCGGGCCGATCGAAACGAGACCGGCCGAGTGGTCTCTCATGGCTCCAGAATAACGCGCTGGGAGTGGCCCTGTCAGCCGCCGGGCAGGTTATATTCAATAGTGACCGGCCTGTGGACCAAACTGGACCGAGATCGAATAGGTGGGTGCCATGAACAAGACCTGGTTGTGCGTCGTGCTGGTGTGTTGGGGCGGATTGTCGTCCTCGGCCGTTGCTCAGCCGGCGCTGGAGCGTCTGGAAGCACAGGTCCGCGGCCTGGTGAACCAGGACGACGGGGGCGCCGCCAATCCGGCGGGCGCGCAGGCCGAACCGGGATACCTGGGCGGCTTCTTCGACGACCGCAACGAAAACGGCGCCGGCGTCCGCGTCACGCAGGTGCTGCCCGGCGGGCCGGCGGAGAGGGCCGGGCTGCGGGCGGGGGACCTGATTACGGTGATCGACGGGCGGCGAGTGACGACGATCGACGAGTTTGCCGCCGTGCTGGGAGAGATGGCTCCCGGCGACAAGCCGCGGTTTGAGCTCGATCGAGCGGGCCGGACGCATCGCTTGGAAGTTACGCTGGGGCGGCGCCCGCCCCGCGATCAGCGGCCCATCGGTCAACCGCTGAGCGAGCCGATCGGCCAACCTGGCTTAGAGCAACCGCCTGGCCAGCCGCAGATGAACCTGCTGGGGGTGCGGCTGCTCGCGATCGACGCGCGGATGGCGGCCGATCTGCAATTGCCCGTGGCGCGAGGGGCGCTGGTCACCGAGATCCTTGAGGGTTCGCCCGCCCAGGCGGCCGGGCTGCCGCGCGAGGCGATCATCGTGGCGCTCGACGGCAAGCGGGTCGACACGCCAGCCGATCTTGCGCGGCTGGCATCTCAGGCCGGCGCCGGCAGCGAGGTCGAGCTCGCCTATTACAGTCAGGGCCGGCTCTTCGAGCGGAAACTTCGCCTGGCGGCGCTCGATCCGGCCCTTGCCGGCGCTGACGAGCCGCCGCCGCTGCCGGAGGGTACCGAGGGCGAGCTGCCGCCGCCGGATGTTACCGACGAGGACGCGTCGGGCCGGATCGCCCGGTTGGAGCGCCGCGTCCGCGAGCTGGAAGCCCGCCTCGCCCAGCTCGAGCGTTTGCTGGCCGAACGGCCCGGCGAGGAAGACGAGCCGTAAAGGAATGGAACAAGAGTTCATTGCCTGGCTCCGAGGCAGGCTGAAACCGCACAAGCTGCTGCGGCTCGGACCCGGCGACGACGCCGCGGTCCTCGAAATGGCAGCCCAGGACGGCGCCCTGGTCACGGTCGACCTGCTCACCGACACCGTCGACTTCCACCTGGACCAGGTCGATCCGCGCCGAGTAGGACGCAAGGCGCTGGCCGTCAATCTGAGCGACATCGCCGCCATGGCCGGCTCGCCGCTGGCGGCCGTGATCGCCTTGGCGCTGCCGAGGCAGAATGCCCTCGATCTGGCAATCACACTATACGAAGGGCTGCTGCCGCTGGCCGAGCGCTACGACGTGGCGATTGCCGGCGGCGACACGAACTGCTGGGACGGCCCGCTGGTCATCGCCATCACCTTGTTGGGGCGCCCCTCCGCGCGCGGCCCGCTGACGCGGTCGGGCGCCCGGCCCGGCGATCGGATCCTGGTCACCGGCGCTTTCGGCGGCAGTATCCTGGGCCGGCATCTTGATTTCGAGCCGCGCGTCCACGAGGCCCAACTCCTGCACGAGCGTTACCGCCTCCATGCCGGCATCGACGTGAGCGATGGACTCTCGCTCGATCTGGCGCGGCTGGCCGCCGCCGGCGACGTGGGGGCCGTGGTCCAACTCGGCAACGTGCCGATTGCCGCCGACGCCCGCCGGCTTTCGGCCTCCTCCGGCGATGGCCGCACTCCGCTGGATCACGCCCTGGCCGACGGCGAGGATTTTGAGCTTGTGCTGGCCGTTGGGCCCGAGGAGGCAGGCCGCATCGTGGCTGACCAGCCGCTCGACGTGCGGCTGACCGACATCGGCGAGTTTGTGGCCGAGCCGGGACTGTGGAAGATCGACGCAACCGGCCGGCGCGAGCCCCTCGAGCCGCGAGGCTTTTTGCACCGGTAGGGCGCAAGGAGAAGCAGGACGGAGAGACTGAAGGGGGATCGGGGGAAGGGGGTCAGCACGAAGTTGCCAGTTGGTCGATCACCGCCTGGTAAGCCGCGCCCACGGCGGTCAGCTCGAAGCGGCGTGAAGTCGGTCCCAACACTTCAATCGCGATGTGCAGCCGCTCGGCGGGTAGACAGCCTTCAACACGCCCTGCCCACTCGATCAGCGTGATGCCGTGGTCGTAGTACTCTTGCGGCCCCAGTTCCCAGAACTCAGCCTCGTCCTTGACACGGTATGCGTCAAAGTGGTTCAAGACCCGCTGTCCCTGGTACTGTTGCGCGAGCACGAACGTCGGGCTCGTTACCTGGCGAGGATCGATCGCCAGCGCCGAGGCGATCGCCTGGGCCAGTCGGGTCTTGCCGGCGCCCAGGGGTCCATCCAGCGCCACGACCGCCGGCTCCGGCAGCGCCGCCGCCAGTGCCGCGCCCAGCCGGGCTGTATCCCGCTCATCGTGGGCCACGTACGTCACTGAACCCGCGCCGGTCACTCGGATTTAGGACCTCTGACTTCTGATCTCTGACTTCTGATCCCTGACTTCCGATCTCTGACTTCCGATCTCTGACTTCTGCCTCCGGCCTAAAGAATGAACTGGCTCAAGTCTTCGCTCTTGGCGATCTTGTCCAGCCGCTCCCGGACGTAGGCGGCATCGACCTCCACGCGCCCCATTTTCTTGCCCGGCGCGTCGAACGACAGCTCCTCGACCAGGCGTTCCATGATCGTGTACAGCCGCCGGGCGCCGATATTTTGTGTCGACTGGTTCACCTGGAAGGCGTAGTCGGCCAGCGACTCGATGGCGTCGTCGCTAAAGACGAGCTCGACTTCTTCGGTGGCCAACAGCGCCTGGTACTGCTTGGTCAGCGCGCTCTTGGGCTCCGTGAGGATGCGAACGAAGTCCTCCTTGGTCAGGTCCTTCAGCTCCACGCGGATCGGAAAGCGGCCCTGCAGTTCCGGCATCAAGTCGCTGGGACTGGCACGGTGAAAGGCGCCTGCGGCCACAAACAGGATATGGTCGGTCTTGACGTGCCCATAACGGGTCTGCACGGTTGTGCCTTCGACAATCGGCAGCAGGTCGCGCTGCACTCCCTGCCG
>JBBDNX010000392.1:0-4110 GCA_040877345.1 Pirellulales bacterium | reverse complement strand
CCCAGGAGAGTGTTGCCCAGGAGAGTGCTGCCCAGGAGAGTGCTGCCCAGGACAGTGCTGCCCAGGACAGTGCGGGCGGGGACGCTGCGGCCGGGGCTGGTGAGGTGGGGGGCGACGGGGAGCCCGGGGCCACGGCCGAGGGTGAGGACGAGTCCGGCCGACCGGCCGAGGGTGAGGAACGTGGAAGCTCGGCATGACGCCGTCCAGGAGTGTGCGGTCCGTTCTGCATCTCAGCGCACCGAAAGGTGACGGGGCTGAAATAGGGGGATCGTCGTTATGAATTAGTTTTTTTTGAGCCGACTTGCCGCGCCACGAGCGAAATGGGCGGACGAGTCGATGGGAGAGTCGAAGTTGCCCGCACGGATCTACTCGTTAGCTAAAGAGTTGAAGCTGGACAGCAAGGTGCTGGTGGACCTGTGCGCCAAGGCGGGGGTGACCGGCAAAGGTTCCGCGCTGGCCAGCCTGACCGATGAAGAAGTGGCCCGGGTCACGGCATTCGTCAGCGGAGGCGCCGGCAAGGCCGCCCCACGCGAGCCTGCCAAAAGCGCCACCGCCACCCTGGCGCCACCCGCCGAGCCGGGTAGTTTCCGCCGCGAGGACTACATTGCTCCGGGCGGCGTGACGGGCAAACCCCCCGCGTTGGGTGCGCGGTCCGAGCGGCCGGCCAGTGAAGTGGCCAAGAAGCCGGCCGCCGCCGATGGCTCAAAGCCTGCGGCGCGGTCCGGCCCGGCCGTGCGCATTGCGCCGCTGCCCCCGTCGCAGCAACCGGCCGCCGCGCCGCCGAAAGAGGAAGAACCGGCTCCGCAGAAGCCCGACATCAAGCTGCCCGCCGACGCCATCCGTGCGAGCAAATCGGGAGCCAAACCGCTGCAAGCCCATCTGCGAAAGCACGAGGCCAAGCGTAAGGCGGAGGCGGCGGGCAAGACGACCAAGCCGGGCGGCCCGCAGCGGCCGGCTGGCGCGCCGTTGCTCACACCCGCCTCGGAGGGGCGCGACCGCGGCCGGCGGGGCGGCAAGGTGGCCGCCGGCGAGAAGCAGTTCGACTCGGCCTTGGGAGGTCGCGAAGCCCGCCAACTGAGCCGCAAGCGTGTGGGCGGCGACGGCCGCCGCCGCGGGGCTGCTGGTGAGGACGATCGCCCCGCTCGCCGTTCGCGGGTCCGCATGAAGCGGCAGGGCACCAACACGGCGGCCCCGCGGAAAGGGCGGCTCGTGATCCACATGCCCTGCAACGTGCGGGCATTCTCGGAGGCGATTGGGGTGCCGGTGGCCAAGGTGCTGGGCAAGCTGATGACGCTGGGGACCATGTCGATCATCACGTCGGATTTGGACGCCGACACGATCGAGCTGTTGGCGGCGGAGTTCGGCGCGGACGTGGAGGTTCGCCAGGCCTTCGACCTGGAGGACCAACTGCTCAGCTCGATCGAGCTTGAGCAAGATGAGGCGGAGTCGCTGGAGCCTCGCCCGCCGGTAGTCACGTTCCTGGGACACGTGGACCATGGCAAGACGTCGCTTTTGGACCGGATTATCGGGACCAACGTGGTCAGCGGAGAAAGCGGCGGCATCACCCAGCACATCCGGGCCTACCGGGTCCAGCGGAATGGGCGGGGCGTGGCCTTTGTCGACACGCCGGGGCACGAGGCCTTTACGGAAATGCGTGCCCGGGGGGCCAACGTCACCGATATCGCCGTGCTGGTGGTGGCGGCCGACGACGGCGTGATGCCCCAGACGGAAGAGGCGATCAGCCACGCGCGGGCGGCCGGAGTGCCGATCGTGGTGGCGCTGAACAAGATGGATCTGCCGGGCATCGACCTGGACCGGATCATGGCCCAGTTGTCGACCAATCACCTGCAGCCGACCGAGTGGGGCGGTGACACCGAAGTCGTCAAGTGCAGCGCGTTGACCGGGCAGGGCATCGACGAGCTGCTGGAGACGCTGCTGACCATCGCCGAGCTGCACGACTACAAAGCCAACCCTCACCGGGCCGCCCGCGGCACTTGCCTGGAGTCGGAGGTTCACGAGGGGCGCGGGGCGGTCGCCAAGCTGCTGGTGCAGAATGGCACGCTGGAGGTGGGCGACGTGGTGGTTTGCGGTCCCGCCTACGGCCGCGTGAAGGCGATGTACGACACGCTGCGTCCCCGCGTCACCTACGACAAGGTGGGGCCATCGACGCCCGTGAACGTGACGGGGCTGGACCAGGCGCCCGGGGCCGGGGACCACTTCTATGTGCTGAAAGACATCACCCAGGCCCGGGACATCGCCGAGAAGCGGACCACGCAGTCGCGGCAGGTGTCGTTGAGCGGTCAGACCGCGCACGTCACGTTGGAGACCCTGCACGAGCGGTTGGGGGGCGACGAACCGCAAATGCTCAATTTGATTCTGCGGGCCGACGTGATGGGCTCGATCGAGGCGATCAAGAAGGAGCTCACCAAGCTGGAGCACCCCGAGGTGCGGATCCACATTCTGCAGGCGATTCCGGGGGGGATCACCGCGGGCGACGTGCACCTGGCGAACGCCTCGGACGCCATCATCATCGGCTTCAACGTGGTGCCCGATGAAGGCGCCCGCACGCTGGCCGAAGAGCTGGGCGTTCAGATCCGCCGGTACGAGATCATCTACCAGGTAACGGACGACTTGCGGGCGGCCCTGGAGGGAATGCTCAAGCCCGAGCGGCGCGATGTCGAGCTGGGGCGGGCGTTGGTGCAAAGGACGTTCAGCATCAGCCGCCTGGGCACGATCGCCGGTTGCCGGGTGCTGGCCGGCACGATCGAACGCAATGCTCGCGTGCGAGTGATCCGCGACAACCGGATCCTCGGCGACTACCCGCTGGAATCGCTCAAGCGGGAGAAAGACGACGCCCGCGAAGTCCGTGAGGGGTACGAGTGCGGCCTGAAACTCAAGGGTTTCAACGACGTAAAGGAAGGCGACGTGCTGGAGGCTTACAAAGTCGAGGAAGTGGCCCGCACGCTATGAGGGCTCATCGGCCACGCACAAGCCTGGGCTGGATTGTCGCCGCGGCACCGGTTTGGGCCGGCGCGGCATTTTCTGAACCACCGGACTCTGAACCGCCGGGCGGGGCCCGCCCCTGATGCCTTCCCGCCGAGTGCAAAAAGCCGCCCAGGCCGTTCGCGAAGTGGTCAGCATGGCCATCCTGACCGATCTGAACGACCCGCGCGTCGAGAATGTCACGGTGACCTATGTCGAGATGACGCCCGATATGCGGCAGGCCAAGGTCTACGTCTCGATCATGGGGAGCGAGACGAAGCAGCGGCTGGTGATGGCGGGTCTGAAAAGTGCCGCGGGGTACTTGCAATCCAAGGTAGCCAGCCGCATCGACACCCGCTACACTCCCAGGCTTGAATTCGTGCTCGATCAGGGGGTCAAGAAATCGATTCAAATCGCCGAAATCCTGGGGCGCGTGCTGCCCGCCGAAGCGCCGGGCCAAGACCAGGCCGACGCCGGCTCCGCGGATGCCCAGGCCCACGAGCGCGGCCGGGAAAAGACTTCCGACCCTGGCGGCGAGGACGAGTTCGAATAAGCCCGGCCCGCATGAACAGACCGGTTGCCCCCCACACCGGCGGCGGGGGCGACGAGTGGACCAACCTCGAGCTGAAAACTGCATGGCTACTCCCCGCATGAGCTTGTTCGCCAAAATGCACAAAGTGCTCAAGCGGCACTACAAGCCGGTGCCCACCCCGGACCGCCCCGTGTTCGAGCACCTTCTCTATGCTTGCTGCCTCGAAAATGCCCCTTACGAGGCGGCCGACAAGGCACTGGCCGCCGTTTCCAGCTCCTTCTTCGATTGGAACGAAGTCCGCGTCAGCACCGTCAAGGAACTGGCGGAGGTCATGCACATCCTGCCCGATCCGGCCGTGGCCGCCAACAATCTGAAGCGGGTTCTGCAGGGCGTGTTCGAGTCGACCTACTCGTTCGACCTCGAGTCGCTGAAAAAGCAGAACTTGGGGCAAGCCGCTCAGCGGCTGAAGAAGTTCGAAGGCACGACCCCCTTCGCGATCAACTACGTGCCGCAGGCCACGCGGGGAGGTCACGCCATCCCCCTCGACCGGGGGTTGTTCGGCGTGTTCAAGGTTCTGGGGCTGGCCGACGACGAGG
>JBBDNX010000391.1:0-4114 GCA_040877345.1 Pirellulales bacterium | reverse complement strand
GCCCCAGCTCCCCTCTTGCTCTTGGCATCATGCGATAAACCCACCCCGCACTACCAAACAAGCTTCCACCCTCGCTAACCCCGACTGCCCGACATTCCATTTCACGCTGAACCAAGACAATCCAGCAGCGCCCGAAGCTGTGGAATGTCCCGCACGCCATTCCCCACATCGTACAGGGCAGCAGGGTGTGGTTGGCCAGTCCAAGGACCACGCCGCTGGTAAGTACTTTGGCCACTGGGTCCTCGACCGGCTGGCGGGTCCGTTCGTTGATGATCCGGAAGACGGCCGGCAGGGGTCTCCCGACCGCTTCTGCCTGTGACCAGCCGGTCAGGGTTTCAGCGACGGGATTCATGAAAACTACCCGGCTTAGGGCGTCACTGACGATTACCGCATCGCCGATGCTGTTAAGAGCGACACGCGACCAGTCTGCCTGCTTCCAAAACGTTAATTCATCCTGGGACATGCGAACGGCTCTGCCAAAAGTCTCAGAGTTTTCTATCTGAGTAATCGGGCAATCGTAGAGGTGTTTTTACCAGCGAGAAGAAGCAAGAGTGTCGGAAAACCACCGTCTGCTGCGTCCGAAAAAAGCGCAGGTGTCAGGAGATTCTCGGACAATAGCGAAAGAGGCTCGTTGGACCGAAAGCCAGCACAACGGGCGGCTTTCAAGCCGTCAGACGTTCTGCAACCAGCCCCGCTGCAAAGCGTAGCGCACGAGGTCTGCACGGCTGTCCAGGCCGAGCTTCTCCATCGAACGGGCCTTGTACGTCTCGACAGTTTTGACGCTCAGGCTGAGCCGATTGGCAATCTCTTTATTGCTGTAGCCCGCGGCGATGAGACGCACCACCTCGGCCTCCCGGTCGCTCAGGCCACCGCCCTTGGGAACGCTCTTCCCCACTGGGGCACGCACAAAGCTTCCCACGACCTTGCCCGCAAGCGCCGGGTCCAGGTACACGCCGCCCGCGGCCACCGTGCGGATGGCGTGGATCAGCTCTTCCGCCGCGGCACGCTTAAGCACGTAACCCGACGCGCCGGCCTCCAGGAGCAAGCGCAGATAGCCCGTGTCCTCGTGGACGGTGAGCGCCAGCACCTTGACGCCGGGGCACGTCTCCCTTAACTGGGCCGTTGCCTGAGCGCCACTGACACCCGGCATGGAGATGTCCATGACCACCACATCGGGCTGCAATTCCTGGACGTGCTGGCACGCGGCCCGGCCGTCGCCCGCCTCGCCGCTCACCTCCATATCGGGCTGGGAGTCGATGAGGGCCTTCAACCCTGCGCGGACGACCGCATGATCATCGGCCAGGTAGACGCGCAGTTTCACCATCGCTGTCCTCCTCCCCATCCCCCGGCGACGGAATCCGGGCGAAGATCGTCGTGCCTCTCCCGGGCGTGGATTCGATGGTCAGCGTCCCACCGACTAGCGCCACACGCTCCCTCATCCCCAGCAGGCCCAATCGGCCCTGAGGGCCCCGGGTGCTGATCGCCGCGTCGGCGTCGAAACCGCGGCCGTCGTCTTCGAGGATGGCGAGCACCTGGTCCGGGGAGCGCCGAAGGATGAGGCTGACACGCCGGGCCTGGGCATGCTTGAGCACGTTCGTCAGCCCCTCCTGCACCACCCGGTACAGGGCCGTTTCGATGGGGGAGGGTAGGCGATTCCCGTCCAGGCCTGTGCTGTAGAGATCGACCCCGACCCCTGAGCGTTCGGACCACTCCTCAATGTAGTTGCCCAGGGCCGTGTGCAGGCCGAAGTCATCGAGCGCCGTGGGGCGGAGTTCCAGGGCGAGGTGGTGAATCTCTCTGCCCATGAGGTCAGCGAGTTCCTGTAATTGTTGCAGGCGCTCGCGTGCGGAGGACAATTCCGGCGTGCCATCCCTGAGCATTCTCAACCCGAGCATGAGCGCGGTCAGGTGCTGTCCCATCCGGTCGTGCAGTTCCCGCGCGAGGCGGTGGCGTTCCGCCTCCTTGGCATTGATCAGTTGCTGCACGGCCTCGCTGCGGGCTGCATCCGTCTGTTGGTGCCGTGCAATCTCCGCTTTCAGGACTTCATTCACCTTGGCCAGCTCCGCGGTCCGTTCCTCCACGCGCCTCCCCAACTCGTCGTGGGCCTCGCGGAGCGCCTCCTCGGTGCGTTTGCGGTCGGTGACGTCCACGAGCATGTTGACCGCGCCGACGACCTCCCCCGCGGCGTCGCGCAGCGGCTCGGGGTAGGGCAGGACGCAGACCCGGGCCCCGTCCGGCCGCTCGACGACGATCTCCTGGCCCCGGACGCCGCGGCCCTCGCGCAGCGCCACCGCCATCGGGCACTGGTCGTGCGGCAGGGGCGTGCCGTCGGGCCGAAAGATCCGCCACGAGCCGCACCACAGGTCCTTGCCGACTTCCGGGCGGCGGCCCCAGAGTTTGGCGGCCCGGTCGTTGAAGAGGGTGACACGCCCCTCGCGGTCCGTGGTGTACACCGCCGCCGGCAACGCCAACACCAACTTGCGGAACCGCGCCTCGCTCTCCCGCAACGCCTGGTTGTTCCGCCGCAATTCGTCCTGAGCTTTCGTCGCGGCGTTGTGAGACGAGAGCGTCTGTAGTGCCGCCGCAGTAAATTCGGCGAGGACCGTCATGATGTGCACGTCCTCAGCGTCGAAGCGGCGGGACTCGTCGTGGGTCAGAACCCAGATCGTGCCCAGTGCGTGGCCGTTGAGGGCGAACGGGATTACCAGCCCCTCGGCGATGCGGCTGTCCACCCTCTCGAAGTAGGTGAAGTAGCGGGCCGGGCAGGAGAAGAGCTGCGGGGCACCGCGGTCCAGAGTTGTTCCGCAAGGGCTGAAGTTACGCGGCGTCCGGCCCCCCACCCGGGGGGCGTACACGCCGGCCAGGGCCTCCCAGGAGAAGTATTCGCCCTCCGCGTCGGTCTTGAGCAAGCTGATGCCAGCCGAGCCGGCCCGGCACAGTTCCAAGGCCAGGTCCACCAGCTTCTGCGGCAGGTTCTTGGGATTGGTCGCCATCGCGCGCGCGAGCGCGACCAGTGCGCGGTTCTCGGCGGGGTAATCGGGCGCTCGGGACCTGCGGCGGGAAAGTTCCGGGGTGATGAGGATGTCCTCAAGAGTCACCCCAGGACCAACCGCCGAAGTAGTGATGTTCATCGGCTCGACCTCCCGCTCCGTGACACGGCCCGCACGAAATCTGCTGATCTATTAGTTTATGGATAGCGACCGATGGGGCGGCAGGTCAAGGCTTCTTGAATGGCCCTGGGGTCGGGTGCCTTCGGTAGCAATCGCCTTTCGCGCGGGAGCCTTTCCACTTTGCCAGCGCCTGCCTCATCATCTCGGCGACCTCCTTCGGGTCGGGCGTGGCACAGGACGCGAGCAACTTCCCGCTGGGGGATACGGCGTACTGTCCCTGCCCGATCCCTCCGCCGTTGCGCTGGGAAGGCAGGGTAAACTTGCCGCCGAACTTCTGGAACAGGAGGGCGTCTTCATCCTTACATGCCTTGGATTGGAGCCGGTCGGAGGCGTCTGCGGCCGCGACGAACTGGCTAGCCAGCTTCTGCACCTGCGGGTTGGACCAGACGAACTGTCGGTCGAGGACGCCGTTGCCTCAGGTGTTGCAGAGCGCGTGCCCGTTCATGGCCCATAGGAGGATCGGCCTGTCCTTCTCCTGGGCCTCGACGACCGCCTCCCAGAAGCTCGGCCGCCACGCGATGCGCTGGTAAGCGAGCTCGTTCGGCTTAGGGAGCACGTGGTCGCGCCACTTCGCGTAGGTCACTTCGGTGAGCGGCTGCGCTGGTAGACCGGCCGGCGTGAACAGGGCGCCCAGAGCGAGGAGCGCCACGGCGGTGTCCTCTTCCAACTCATTCTTGAACGGCTCCTTTCCGATGCGGGCTGTGCTTTCGAGAACGTTTGGCGACCCGGCCCATTCATCTTATCCTGACCGTTCGGCAAACTGTCAATCGGCAGGTTACAGCCATGGATCGGCACGTTGGACAGCCGGCTTGATCAGTTCCTGGGCCCGCCGCGGGATGGCCTTGAGCAGCGTGTGGCCGTGGTGGCCGTCTTGTGATCGCCCGGCCGATAAAGCCAGATGTCGCCGGCCATGTTGATGTCGGCGGCGCGCATGACCACCACCT
>JBBDNX010000390.1:0-4131 GCA_040877345.1 Pirellulales bacterium | reverse complement strand
CGGTCTACTCCCGCGACATCCTGGGCAACCAGATCGAAACGCCGGTGGCCGACTGGCCCACCAAGCGGGCTTGGCTCGATTACGCCTGCGATGAGCTGATCGCCGCCGGATACGAGGTCTCCAGCGCTTACACGCTGGTCAAGGACCGCCAGCGGGTCCGCTTCAGCTATCGCGACAACCTGTGGCGCGGCAGCGACCTGCTGGCCACGGGCGTGGCCAGCTTCGGGCACGTCTCGGGGGTGCACTACCAGAACCTGGCCGAATGGGGCGACTACCTGGAGGCCCTGGAAGCCGGCCGGCTCCCCTTGCAGCGTGGGATGCGGCCCACGCCGCACCAGCTCCTGGTCCGCGAGCTGGTGCTGCAGTTGAAGACCGGGCGGCTCGATGCCGGTTACTTCAGAGAAAAATTCGGGCTGGAAATCCTCGACGAGTTCAGCGACGCCTTCGACGAACATGCCCGGGAGGGCTATCTCACGGTCGAAGGGGACGACGTGCGGTTGACCCGGCCCGGCCTGTTGCGGGCCGATGCCCTGTTGCCGGCCTTCTTCGAGCCCGAGCACCAGGGAGTTCGTTACACATGACCGGCGAGCTGGTCTTCATGATGGGCCAGTTCGCCGCGCGAATTCCGACCGATCGCCAGTACGCCAGGAACCACATGTGGGCCCAGGCCGCCGGCGGCAAATTCCGCTTTGGCTTCACGGCCTACGCGGTCCGGTTGCTGCAGGACGTATATTTCCTGGACTGGTCGATCGACGCGGGTACCATGGTACGAGAGAAGCAGGCCATCGGGTCGATCGAAAGCTCGAAGGCGGAAAGCGAACTGTATGCTCCGATGATGGGCCGGCTCACGGAGTTCAACGCCGGCTTGCTGGCGGACCCATCGGCGATTAACGTGGACAACTACACCGAGGGGTGGCTGTTTGAGATGGAAGGGGGCGGCGAGTCGCTTTTGAGCGGCCCGGAATACGTCGTACACCTGGAAGCCGCCTGGGCCGTCGCCGAGCGGACCATCAAAGGACAAATGAACGAGTAGCCGGCGCGCCGCAACCACCGCCGACCCGCCGACTCAACGAGCTGACATTCCATGGCCAAAAAAGTAACCGTCGTCGTTTCGCAGGGGCAGAGCAGCAATCCCGCCCGGCGAAAGCTGGAAGAAGACCTGGTGGCGGGTCTCTTGTTCGAGCGGGGCCTGGAAGTCACGGTCGTTTCGCACCTCTACGACCTGGCGCCCGACGGCACCGGCATGCTCTGCCTGCAAAGCATCAGCGGCGACATGATCGTGCTGAGCTGGCTGTTTCCCAGGGCGGCCCACTGGATTCTCGATCGCAACGGCGTCCGCGGCCGGACGGGCGCGACCCTGCTGGCGGGCGAAGGGCAGGACGACGACGATGACGACGAAGACGAGGATGACGGCGACGAGGAACGTGCGTCCGCGGCCGTCGAGGAGAGCCGCCCGGCCCCCAACCGCGACATTTACTGTCTGGATCTGCGGGTCCGCGATGAGGCCGCGGCGTACATCGAGGAGGTTCGGCGGATCGTGGCCGAGGCGTCGGTCGAAACGGTGAGCGTCGACCTGATGGGTTGGATCCAGGGCACGCCCAAGCCGGAGCAGCTCGCCCGCTATCTCGATCCGGCCGCCGGCCAACGGGACGAAGCCATCCTGGAAAATCGAGCCGTGCAGGGAGCGGGCGATCCCAGCGGGACGAATGGCCAGGCGGCCGCGGGAAACAATCGACCGGACGGCGCAGGGGCGGCGGTTCCGGCACAGGACGGCGCGGTCGTGCAGCGCATCGACGAAGAGCCGCAGCGGCGCTGGTACCCGGTGATCGATTACAGCCGCTGCACGAACTGCCTGGAGTGTCTCGATTTTTGCCTCTTCGGCGTGTACGGAGTGGGCGGGGCCGAGACAATCCTGGTCGAGCAGCCCGACAATTGCCGCAAGGGGTGTCCGGCCTGCAGCCGGGTGTGTCCGGCCAACGCGATCATCTTTCCGCAGCACAAGACGCCTGCCATCGCGGGCAGCGCGGACGGCACGGCGGGGGGATTGAAGATCGATCTCTCCAGACTGTTCGGAGCGCCGGATGCCCTGGAAGTGGCCGTGCTGGAGCGCGACGTGGAACTGGTCGCCGTGGGGCGCGACGCGGTCGGCGCGACGGTCGGCATGCCCAAGCGGCAGGCAGGCGGCCAGCAAGGTCCCAAGGACGACCTCGACAACTTGATCGACTCGCTCGACGAGCTGGAGCTGTAGGGGGGGCCCCCGGCCGTAGCCGGAAAGCGCCTTATAGTAGCCCTCACGCTCCGCGTGAGGTAGCTCATCACGCGGAGGGCCTGTGAGTTCTAGTCCATGAACTCACCAGCTCGGAGCGTCCCAGCGGCCGGAATTCTGGCGAATTCCGCTACGCGGGCGTTCGCCTGGCTTAGCGAAGTGGACAGGGCGGCGCGGCCGGCATAGACTTTATTGTTGCATCTGCCCGCGCCGATCCCCGGAGTGTCCTCGTAATGGCCAGCACCTCTCCCGCTTCGGCGGCTGCCGCTGGGTCCCCGGTCGATTACCCCACTCGAGATGGACGTCCCTTGGGAGAAACCCCGCTTCACGCCAGCGTTATTGTCAACACTCTGCACATGCTTGTCGACTGGTTTGCACGCGACCCGATGACCTACGTGTGGGGCAACATGATGATGTACTACGCGCCGGGCGACCAGTTGAAGCACTTGTCCCCGGACGTGTTCGTGGTCCGCGGCGTGCCCAAGAACAAGTACCGCAGGTACTACCTGACCTGGGAAGAGGGCAAGGCGCCGGACCTGGTCGTGGAGATCACCAGCCAATCGACTCACAAGGAAGATCTCCAGATAAAAATGCGGCTGTACCGCGACGTACTCAAGGTTTCCGAGTACTTCTTGTTCGATCCCGAGGGGGAGTATCTCACGCCGCGGCTGCAGGGTTACCGGCTGAAGGAAACCCAGTACGTTGCGATTGAGGCTGTAGACGGCCGCTTGCCCAGCGAAGTCACGTCGCTGCACTTCGAGGCGGACGGGACCGACTTGCGGCTCTGGGATCCGGCCAGCGGCAAACGGTTGTTGAATCGCCAGGAGAGAGCAGAAACGGCGGAGGAGAGAGCAGAAACGGCAGAAGCCGAGAACGCTCAACTGCGCCGCGAACTCGAGGCGCTCCGCCGCCGGCGCAAAGGCTCCGCATAGCCGGGGACCGCCAGAGCTCTTGGATTATTCAATACGGTTGTTGCCAATCGCAGCGGCCGGAATTCTGGCGAATTCCGCTACGGCATCATTGGCGCAGGTCGCCGAGCTCGGTGCGCAGGCGCTGCAGAACGCGCGACTTGGCCACCCGCACGGCGCCGGGGCTCATCGACAACTCGGCGCCCACGTCCTTGGGGGCACGGCCATCGACGGCCGTCCGCCAGAAGGCGTGCCACGTGCGTTCCTCGAACTCGCCGCGGATCATCTCCAGCCCCCGCTGAAACAGGTCCGAGTGCGCTACCTGCTCGGCACGTGCCGGCGTGCTCTCGGATTGCGACTCGACCTGCGAGGCGGCAACCTGCGACATCCGCACCTGCGCCTCGGTGCCCCCCTCGCCGCCGGGCTCGCGCCCCAGCCGGCGGAAATGATCGTGAACCTTGTTGCGCGTGATCGTCCGCAGCCAGCCGCGAAAGGTGTCGCCGGGCCGGTCCTTGTGAAAGCGGCCGATGTTGGCGGCCACCGAGGCAAACACCTCCTGAAACACGTCGGCCACGTCGTCATCCTTGAGGCCGAAGTAGCGGCACCAGCCCAAGACGAGTGGGCCGTACAGGTGGACCAGACGGTCCCACGCCACGGGATCGGCCGCCTGGACCCGCTCGATCAGGCCTAGCGAAGTCGAGGTGGAAGCGGGCGGCTCCGATCCAAGGCCGCACATGTCGCGCCAGTCGCCCATCCGCCGAGGGCCTCCACGGGGCGTGCACTAAAAGCAACGCTGTTTCGCGTTCAATTTGACGCAAGCCGGGGGCAAAGTCCAGCACGGCGGGTCAATCCTTGGCGGATGTTCAGTGAGCTCGTCCGCCCTCCGGGCGGAGAAGAAAAGGGAAAGAATGGGATGGGCCCAGCTTCCAGGGGCTGAAGCCCGTGGCAACGCACGTG
>JBBDNX010000389.1:0-22498 GCA_040877345.1 Pirellulales bacterium | reverse complement strand
GGGGCACGGGTCGCTTGCTCGATTTTGGCTGCGGCGCCGGTTCGTTCCTGCGGCGAATGCAAACCCATGGCTGGCGCGTCGAAGGTCTTGATGTATCGGCCGACGTTGCCGCCCAGCTCGAACGGCAGGCCGGCATCCGGGTTCACGTCGGAACCCTGCCCCACTGCGACCTGGATTCCGAGCGGTTCGACTGCCTTACGATGTGGCAGGCCCTGGAGCACGTCCATCAGCCAAGGGAAGTGCTCGAAAGCGCCCGCCAGGTGCTCCGGCCGGGCGGCGCCATCGTCATCACCGTGCCGAACATCGAGAGCTGGTCTTTTCGCACGTTCGGCCCGCACTGGTTCGCGCTGGATGTGCCAAGGCACCTGACCCACTTCGCGCCCCACACGCTTTCGCGGCTTCTAGCTTCTGCGGGTTTTCGCAAGATCCGCTTCCAACACGGCGGCATGGACGGCTGGCGGCGGCTGTCGGGCAAGCGGGCGGCCGCCGCGCCGGACGCCCGGCGCTGGCTGGGCCTTTGCCGCTGGAAGCCGCTGGCGCTGCGACTGGCACGTTGGACCGAGCGCCGAAGCATGGCCGACAACATTCTGGTCGTGGCCGAGCGCTAGTGAGCTGACTTGACTTATTGGCACGCACGGCTGGGTTACTGGCCGCGTCGCTCGAGGGGAGAAACTCAATGCGCCTCTTGGCCTTGATCGAAAAACCCGGGCACGTTTGTTACCGCTATCGGCTGCAGGCCCACGCCCAGGCGCTTACCGAGCGCAACTGGAGCCTGCAGGCGGCACCTCTAGCGCGAACGCATCGGGAGTGGCTAGGCCAACTCAAGGATGTTGCCGCCGCCGATGCCGTCGTCTTGCAGAGAAGGCTCTTGCCGGCGTGGTGGCTATGGCTGCTGCGCCGCTCGGCCAAGGTGCTGATCTACGACCTGGACGACGCCATGTTTTTCCGCGACAGCAACGCCGCCAAGGCGGCCGCCAGTGCCCGCAGGCTGCGGCGCTTTCGGGCCACCGTGCGGCTGGCGGATGCCGTGACCGCGGGCAACGGCTTTTTGGCCGACAAGGCCGCCGCGCACGGCGCCGCCCATCGCGTACACCGCCTGCCGACGTGCGTCGATCCGGCCCTGTACCGGCTCGCTCGGCATACGCGGCGCGGAAGCCAAACGCGGCTGGCCTGGATCGGCAGCAAGAGCACCATGCCATCGCTGCGCCTGGCCGCCGGCGGCCTGGCCGAGGCGGGCCGCCGCCTGGCCGGGCTGGAACTGCGGCTCATCTGCGACTGCACCGCGGCCTTGCCCGAAATTACCGTCGCGCCCCGGCGCTGGTCGTCCGAAACCGAGGCCCAGGAGCTGGCCGACGCCGATATCGGGATTAGCTGGCTGCCGGATCATCCTTGGAGCCTGGGCAAGTGCGGATTGAAAGTATTGCAGTACATGGCCGCCGGCCTGCCGGTCGTCGCCAACCCGATCGGCGTTCACCGAGAGATGATTGTGGATGGCCAGACGGGCTTCCTGGCCGAATCGCCCGCCGCGTGGGCTGCCGCGATCGAGAGGCTGGCCGCCGATCCCGCCTTGCGGGCGGCCATGGGGGCGCGTGGCCGGGAACTGGTCGACCGCCAGTACAGCGCCAGCCGTTGGGGGACGCGGTTGGCCGCTCTGGTCGATTCCACCGCCTCGGCCGCCGTCTCCCAAACGCCGAGCAGCCGCTGGCCGGTGCCGGCCTGGCATTTGCGCGCAGGCGCCCGCCGCACCCCACGCTGAAAGCGCAGCGACGGCCCGCCGGCGCGCTCGGCTCGGCTGGTGGGAAGCAGGCGGCGGCCAATCAGACGGATTCAACCGCCGGGCGAAGGTCGTGGTGCAGGGCCTGCACCAGGCTGTTGGGGTCCACGGGCTTGGGAAACCAGCGATCGACCGCCTGGGGACCGCACGTGAGACTCAACTGCGACGGCGAGGCGCCCGAGACGGCAAAGATCTTCAGGCCGTCGAAGCGGGGATCCGATCGGATGCTGCGTATGGTCGCGGGCCCGTCACAACGGGGCATGATCATGTCCAGCAGCATGAAGTCGGGACGCGGCTGCCCGGACAAATAGTCGAGCGCGTCGGCGCCGTCACCCGCGGTGGCCACCTCGAAACCTGCCAGGCGCAGGAACCCGGCCAGCAATTCCCGCTCGTTCTGATTGTCCTCGACCACCAGACCCTTTCGGCCCGCGAGCGCCGGCTTGCTGGCCTGGGTATCCTTGGCTTGCCGCCAGGCGGCGACCGTTGTCTTCAACTCCTCTTCCAGCTTGTCGATCGTTGAATGGGCTTCGGGGACCATGCCCCGGTTCAACTGCTCTCGCAACAGGGCCAGCGCCATTCCGGTCGCGTGCATTTGGTTGGCGATTGCATGGGCTGCGGGTCGCTGGTCGTTGGCCGGCTGCCAGTGGGCAACCGCCGAGAAGGGCACGCCGAGCAGTTCTTCGCGCGCCACGGGAACGCCGCGGGGCGCTTCGATGCCGAAGCGCACCGTGTTGCCCCTGACGCGCAGCACCTCTATCGAGGCGTTGATGGACGGAAAGACGATCTTCTGAGACGGACGGCGGGAGAGTACGAGCATTGCGGATATCCTTTCCAAGTACCGGGCCAGACCACGCGCAGCCGACCACCGGCCAACACGTGTTGGGGCCCCCCGGCCATGAGGGGCACGATTTAGCCGTCCTCCGCGCACCGGCCGACGACAGAGTCGTCCGCGCCCCGTGCGCTCACGAGCTGGAGACGGAAAATCGCGGCGAGTTGCCCGACCTCCATGCGGTCAGCGTCTGGGAGAATCGCGCCCCCTGCCGGCGGCTAGCCGATATGGCTGAGCCGAGGCGATTCAGATCCGTGGGCACCGTGCCCGCGCAACGCGCCAGTCGGAGGGGATTTGTACTGGAAAGTCCGTGCGAAGGGCAAGGTCAATTTCCGCTTTTTTTTCCGCATTTTTCGCCCCCCATGCTAGCAATGCCCGGCAATGCTAGCGTCCAAGTCAATGACCGCCCTCGCTGCCGGCCGCGGCGCCTCCTTTTCGAGAAACCCGTCCCGCGAAATACATGTCGTCGCCCACCGCGCGCCATTGCCCGTGCTCCAACGGCCAGGCGGCCTCGATGTCTTCCAGGCCCTCGCCGCCAAAAGGCGATGCCGCGCCCAAGCCGCCGATCAGTTTCGGCGCGATGAAAGCGTGCACTTCGTCGATCTGGCCGGCATCCAGCAGGCTGCCCAGCAGGCCGGCCCCCCCTTCCACCAGCACGTTCGTCATCCGCCGGCGGCCTAGCTCGTCCAGCAATTCTTCCAGCCGCTCGTGGGCACCGGCGGCCTGGCAAACAAATACTTCGGAACCAGCCTCGCGCAACCGGCGACGGTCGGCCTCGGGGGCCTGCGGCCCGACAGCCACGAGCAGCGGGAATTGCCGGGCCGTCCGCACCAACTGGCTGGTCGAGGTCAGGCTGGCCTTGCTGTCCAGCACCACCCGCGTGGCGGTGCGCGGGCCCGCGGGCCGCGCCGTCAACAGCGGATCGTCGGCCATCGCCGTGCCGCGCCCGATCATGATCGCATCCACGCGGCCGCGCAACTCATGGACGATCCGCCGCGATGCTTCGCCCGATATCCAGCGGCTATGCCCGGCGCGGGTCGCCAGCTTGCCGTCGAGCGTCATGGCCCACTTGGCGATCACCCAGGGCCGCTGCCGCGACATCCACTTCAGGTACGGCGCGTTGAGCTGCCGCGCCTCCGGCTCCAGCAAGCCGACCTCGGCTTCGATCGCCGCCGCCCGCAACCGGGCAATGCCGCCCCCCTGCACGGCCGGAAATGGATCGAGGTGAGCGGCGACCACGCGGCGCAACCCCGCCGCGATGATGGCCGCGGTGCAGGGAGGCGTCTGGCCCTGGTGGCAGCATGGCTCGAGGGTCACGTACATCGTGGCGCCGGAGGCGCGGGATCCGGCCACGGCCAGGGCCTCGACTTCCGCGTGCGGCCCTCCATAACGGCGGTGCCAGCCTTCGCCGATGATCTCGGCGCCCCGGGCGATCACGCATCCCACCAAGGGGTTCGGCTCGGCACCGCCTCGCCCCAGGGCCGCCAGTTCCAGGGCCCGTGTCATGAGCCAGCGGTCGAGCTGGGGCTCGTTCATGTGCTGAAAGGTTGCCAAGGCCGCCTGGTCAATCCGAGCCCGGAGTCCAGATGGCGGACTTTCGGCCGGGGACCTCGGCGCTGTGCGGCGTCCAAATTCCCGGCCGTTGGGATGTTGCCTCACCGGGCACGGCAATCTCGGGCTCCGGCTGGTCGGCCACCGGCAAGTGCAGCTTGCCGTCGTCGTCGATCAGGCCCGCCTCGTGGAAAAGCTGGAAGAACTTGCTGCGGACATCAGGCTCGCCGGTGTGGTCTTTGACGATGTGTTCGACCAGCGGCACGATCTCGTTGGATAATCCGTTGGTCATGCACAGAGCGAGCTCATCCACGTCGAGCAAGCCGCACGACTTACCGGCGGCCACGAGCGCGGCGCGTCCCTGCCGCACGTATTCCAGGGCCTGCGTGGTCGTGGCGGCCGTCAACGCCAGCGCGGTGTAGAGGGAGTGCAGATCCGCATCCGGATGGACCCGCGTACGGGCGAGCACCTCACGGGCCAGCTTATAAAGGGCGCCCCTCACCTGGAATGTGAATGCTTTGTCAAACGCGAACAGCAGGTCCCCGTCGGAAAGCTTATCGACCATCAGGCGCGACAGGCGTACCAAGGGCACCTGCTTGATGTCGATCGATGCGGGATCCAGCGGGTGCGGCACAGGCAAGCCGAGCTGCGACCGCAGCGCGTCAAGATCTTCGTTGGGCGTCGGCACCTGGTGGATCAGCTCGAGCTGCAGAATCGCCGCCAGCAGCTTGACCCGCTGGGTCGGGTCGGCCGCGGCCTGGGCGGCGGTCCGCCCCTCGAACAGAGGGCTCGCCAGTGCCGGCCAGGCCTCGAACAGGACCCGCCGCCTGCCGACTTTCATCAAGGCACGTGCATGGTCGGCCGGTGTGTCGTTGGGCAGGTTCCACGAGCGAACCATGACCCGCTTGGCCAGCGGCGCCGACGCGATCACTTCTTCTGCGCCCGGCGGGCCCAAGGCGTCGCCGACGCAAGCCGCCAACTGGCTGGTCGCGTCGGCAAGCTCGTCCCGGTAGGCGGCCAGCTCAATCCGCGCTGGCCGATCGGTCTGGCGCCCGAAAAGGGAGAGGTTGCCCCGCAGCTCTGGGACGTCGTCCATCGCCAAGCCGATTCCGCTGGCCGGCAAGGGCCGGTTAAACAGGGCAAACGACGAGCGCGGCGGGGGACCGTCTTCCTCGATCCGCAGACTGTCGGGCAGATCGATCGCACGGAACGACCTCGAAGCCGACAACCGCTGTTCGGCCTGCTCGGCGTCGTTCACCGCATACTCGATCTGCACCAGGTCGACCTGGGGCCAGGCCACCGGATCGAGCATCTGGGCCAGCGCTTCGGCCTCGACCGCGTCGTCCAACGGCACGTCCAACGCGGCCAGACGCCGCAGCGCGTCCGCGGCGCCTGCCTCGTCGGCCAGAATCAAGCGGACCCGGGCCAAATACTGCCAAACCGCCGGCGCGTCGGGCGCCTGTTCGGCAAGCCTGGTGAAGCCCTCCCGGGCCGACCACCAATCGCCGGCCCAAACCCGGGCGAGAGCTGCCTCGAACTCGTCTTTGAACGGCAGTTTCGAAACGTCTCCCAGCGGGTCGTGAGGCCGATCCTTCAGCAACGGCGAAACGTCCGGCGCCGACACGAACTTTCCGAATAGGCTCACGATCGTTTCGTCGTCGCCGGAAAGCTGCTGATACACGTTGGCGTGGGCCAAGAAAGCGGGGATGCGGCCCTCCGCGTACAGCGCCAACGTGACGTACCGCAGTGCCAGCATCACGTGTGGAGTCACCCCCTGCGTCGAGGCGGCAATCGCGCTGCTCAGCAACTCAATGCCCTGATCGAGCTGCTCCTCTTTCATGGCCATCATCGACGACATCGCCAGGCCGTTCGGATTCTCCGGGTGCAGCTCTCGCAGCCGGCGGACCGTTTCAGCCAGCTCTTCCTTGCGGTCCAAGTGCAGCTCGAGCATCGCTTTGTCCGTCAGCACGCATTGGCGGCCCGGGTATTTGGCATCGACCCGATTGAGATGGTCCAGGCAGGCCTGGAACTGCTCGCCATCGATCATGCGCGACGCCTTGTCCAGCTCGTTCACCAGATCGCTGCAGCAGAACTTGATCTTCTTGCCCGTGCCGCCCGGACAGGGGCTGTAAACGTCGATCTTCATGAGAGCGCTTGTCCGCTGGGAAGTTGTCCGCTGGGAAGTTGTTGGTTGTGCGCTGGATCAGCCCGCCTGCCTGCCGGCCAGGGCGCGGCGCTTGTCGCCGATCAACTGGAGCAGAACCTTTTGCGGGTCGGCGAATTACTTGACCCCCTCGGCCATTAGTGTTTCTTCCAACTTGCGGATGTCGACCAGGCGATCGATTTCGGCCAGCACCGCCGGATCGGGCATGCGTTCGATCTGCGACGTGAAAGTTCGGCCGCTGCGCTCGATCGCCTCGTTGGTGGCCGGCGGATTGGTTTCGATGTCGCTGCCGGCAAACGCCTCGACATACTTCCAGGGGGGGTCGCCGGGCTTCTTGGTGCCGGTGCTGGCAAAGATGATCTCCTGGGCCAGCGGCGTGCCCTTGTCCGACCAGAACCCGCGGTTCTCGGCCCAGATCCGCTTGGCGTTCACGATGCCGACCATTCCCTGGGCCGCCGGCGAAAGTTGCGGCACTGCTTTTTCGGTATAAACATCCAAGCGGGAGACAAAGATGCTATAGACGCTCTTGAAACGCGACAGGTCCTTGCGCCGCCGCGCACCGGCCCACACCGCGTCACGGGCGGCCCGGTACTGCCGCGGCGAGAAGGTCAACGTCACGTTCAGCGTGACTCCCGCCGCGGCCAGCTCTTCCAGCGCGGCCAGGCCGGCCTCAGTAGCCGGCACCTTGATCATCCGGTTCTCGTGCCCGCGGGCCCATTGCTTGCCCAGCTCGATATAGCGCGCTACGCGCTCGTCGTGCACAGGTCCCTGCTCGGGATCCTCCAGCAGCGGGTCCAGCTCGAAGCTCACGTAACCGTCGTTCCCGGATGTGTCCTTCCAAACCGGCAAGAACACCGCCTGGGCCTGTCCGACCAGCTTGTCGGTGAGCTGCCAGGCGATTTGCTCGTCGGCGAGCCCTTGCCGCATCAGCCGCTCCAGCTCGTCGTCGAAGCGGCCCGTCTTGATCAGGTCGGCAATGATGATTGGGTTCGAGGTGGCGCCGCTAGCGCCCAGGGCGCGGTTGCCGGCCACCAGATCGGGGTCGATCGAATCGAGCCAGAGCTTCGTGCCGGATGCTATCAGCGATTTTAAAGGCGAAGTCATTGGGCGGTTCAGTCGCTGGAAGGTCCCTTAGAGCAAGCCGACAGAATAGCAAAACTTGCCCTGGGCCGCCACCGGCAGCAGGCTGCGCCCAAGTGGCATCCGGCGGTCGACTCGTCATTCGGTCATTCGATTGACCAGACTACTCCGGGCTGGCAATCACCAGGGCCACGGCCTGGCCGGCGGGCGACTGGTTGAGCACCAGGGCGGTGCCGGGCCGGCCCGCCAACGGCTCGCCCCGCACCACGCTCACTGGGCATTCGCGGTCGGCTTGCTCGTAGTTGAGCGTCATGGGCACCAGCCCCTTTTTCAAGGCCAGCAGGCTCGCGGCCAACTCCACCGCCCCCGTGCCGGAACCGAGGTTTCCAAAAAAGCTCTTGGGCGCCGTGACGGGAACCGCACCCAATACGTCGCGGATGGCCTTGGCCTCGATGCGATCGTCGTGGGGCGTGCTCAGTCCGTGGGCGTTCACGTGGCCCAGGTCCGAAGCCTTCAATCCCGCCATCGTCAAGGCCTGTCCGATTCCGCGGCGAATGGCCGATCCGGTCGCCGGCCGGTCGCCGGCTTGCGGCTCGAAGCAGCTCGAATAAGCCAGCACGCGGGCACGCACGTTCCTCCCGCGGCGCCTGGCGTGCTCCAGGCTTTCCACAATGACCGCGGCCGACCCTTCGCCGTTGACAAAACCGTCGCGCAGCGCATCGAACGGCCGCGAAGCGCCGGCCGGATCCTCCACCCGCTGCGACACGCACAACAGGCGGTTGCGGGCCCAGATCGTAGGATGAATCCGAGAACCGGTGCCTCCACTGATCATGATGTCGGCCTGGCCACGCTCGATCACCCGCACCGCCTCGGACAGTGCCAGCAGGCTGGAGGATTCGGCCAGCAGAACGGAATTGTTCGGCCCGCGAGCATCATGAGCGATGGCAATGTGGCAGGCCGGCATGTTGGGCAGGTACTTCAGCATCCAAAGCGGATAGACCTCTTCCATGGCCCGGCGGCCCCACTCGCGGAAGTCGAACGTGCCATCCACCAGGCAGCGGCGGAAGGCACCAGCCACGTCCTCGGGCTGGCACTGGATCATGTCCGACCCGAACACCACCCCGAAACGATCGGGATCGATCGACCCGGCGGCCAGCCCGGCATCGCTGCAGGCCAGGTCAGCGGCCGTGACACCCAGTTGGATGTCGCGCGACATCACCTTGAGACTCTTCCGCGGCTTGACGTATTGCTTGGGATCGAATCCGACGACTTCCGCCCCGAAGTCGATCGGCGAAGTGCTGGCATCGAAGGCGGTCAACCGCCGCACGCCGCTCTGAGCGGAGCTCAGGGAGGCCCAAAAGGCCTCCTCCCCGATGCCGATCGGACTGACGACGCCCAGACCCGTAATGACCACTTCGCGTGCAAGCGACATGCTGCCGTGCTCTTAAGAGCCTGTCGGAGGGCACTGGGTGCCGGAAAAGATTGTCCGTTTTGGCGCGCAGCGGAGGCTTAAACCGTGGCAGGCAAAGGATATATACCAGAAGCCACCGGTTTCTCCCAGCCCGCCCATAGAGTCATCTTATCGGCCGGGCACCGTTTGGTCGAATAGGCAACCTGGGTCAGCCGCGTATACTTGATTTTTCCGGACCTGGGCGAAAAGATGGAGTTGCACCTTGTGCTATCGACACCCGCCGGACTCCCTCCCGCGTCATGGCCACCGCATCCACCGTCGCGACAGCACCCCGCTGCCATACCGCTTTTTCGATTCGCCAGGCGCGCCGGATCGTCGAGGATCTGTTCGTGCCGCGGCCGGCCATCTACTGGATTGACTTTCTGTTCTCGATCGGCATCGGTGGGACAGCATTTCAATTGGTGCGGCGCGTGCCGCCGTTTTCCATCGGACAACTGCTCTTGTATGCCGTATCGTGCCTGGCACTGTACCGGGCCGCCCTGTTTATCCACGAGCTGGTCCATCTGCGCAGCGGCACGTTCAACGGTTTCCGCGTAACGTGGAACCTGCTGTGCGGGATCCCGTTTCTGATGCCCTCGTTTCTGTACTACACGCACATGGCCCACCATGCGCGAAAGCACTACGGCACCCACGACGACGGCGAGTATTTGCCACTGGGGGCCGGTCCGGCACGGGCCATCTTCGTCTACCTCTGCCAGCCGATCATCATCCCGCTGCTGGCGGTGGTGCGGTTCCTGCTCTTTACGCCGGTGGCCTGGATCAGTCCTCGCTTCCGCCGTTTCGTCCACCAGCGGGCCAGCTCGATGGTGATGGATCCCAGCTACGTGCGGCCGCTGCCCACGCCCAAGGAGTTGCGGGCCTGGCGGCTGCAGGAGGCCGCTTGTTTTCTTTACGCCTTCGGAGCGGCCTGGCTGTTCATTCGCGGCCGCTTGCCGTTGGAACTATTGGCGCAGGGTTACCTCACGGCGGTCGGCGTGATCATGGTCAACCACGTGCGGACGCTGGGGGCGCACCGGTTTCGGCACGATGGCGAAGAGCTGTCGTTCGTCGAACAGTTGCTCGACTCGATCAACTATCCGCGCAACCCGCTGATTTCCGGCCTTTGGGGCCCCGTGGGACTGCGATTCCACGCCCTGCACCACCTGTTCCCTTCGATGCCGTATCATTCGCTGGCCGAAGCCCACCGGCGGCTGATGGCTGAACTGCCGCCCGACTCGCCCTACCGGCGGACGGAAAGCCCGGGGCTGTGGGCCTCGCTGCGCGAGTTGTGGCGCGCGGCCAGGGCCTCAGCCGACCTGCGTAACGAGATTCGCCAGAGTTCCGAGCGCCCGGCGTAGCGGATCCGCCAGGAAATTCCGGTGCGCAGCCGTAGCGGAATTCGCCAGAATTCCGGCGCTCAGCCGTCGAGATCGTACATGCGGTATGTCTTGTAGCGCTTGGCCCCACCTTTCTCCAGGCCCAGCCGCGCCAGGTCATTGTCTTCGGAGACCCAGGAGAACTCCGCCTCCTGGACGCCGATGTCGAGCGCCTTGGGAACCAGATTCCGCAACAGCACCAGGCCCAGGCCCCAACGCTGGTACGCGGGCACCACGGCGATGCTGATCACGCGCATCCGCGTCATGTCCTTGCGGTGGGCCAGCAGCTTCAGAAAGCCGAACGGGAACAGCCGGCCGTTGATCTCCTTGATCCGTGGGTTGTAATCGGGCAATCCGACCACGGTGCCCACTCCCTGGCCATCCACCTCGGCGAACAGCGTCAGCTCGGGGATCAACAGGTACCGCAGCGACGACGCCAGCTTTTTCATTTCATCGGGGGGCAGCGGCACAAAGCCCCACATGGCGACCAGCGAGCGGTTGTAGAGGTCGAGAAACAGCTCGACGTCTTCCATGAAACGCGCCGAGTCGAGCGGCCGGATGATGGCATTCGATCGTTCCTGCGCTTGTTCGGCCAGCGGGCCGAGCTGCCCGTCGACTTGGGGCAACTGGTCGCGATAGCCGATGTAGGCCAAGAGGTCGTGCGTCTTCCGGAAGCCGTATTCTTCCACCAGCCGGGAGTAATAGGGCGGATTGTAGGTCATCATGAACATGGGCGGGCTGTCGAACCCTTCCACCAACAAGCCGCACTCGTAGTTCATCGACGGGTTCGCCGGGCCCCGGATCTGCTGCATGTCGCGCTCGGCGAGCCACTGCCGGGCGGTATCGAACAGGGCGTTCGAGACGGCGCCGTCGTCGATCGACTCGAAGAAGCCGAAGAAGCCCCGCCGCTCGTTGAACACCCGGTTGTGTTCGTGATTGACGATGGCCGCGATCCGCCCGCAGACCTGGCCCCGCCGTAAGGCCAGGAACGTCTGCACCTCGGCGTTCTGGTGGAAGGGATGAGGCCGGTAACCCAGCAATTCCCGCTGGTTCTGCCTTAGGGGAGGCATCCAGTTCGGGTCGTCGTGATACAGTTGCCAAGCGAAGTCGATGAAGCGCCGGCGGTCGCGCCACGAGCTTACCGGCTTGATCACAACGTCGGTCATGCAGCGAGTAGTCAACTCGATCCTCCACCGCCGCGCATGCAAACCTACGAGTTTACCCTCGCTTTTCCTGGAGGGTCAATTCCCGGTCCGCAGAAATGGATGGCGCGCAGCCGCTTGCACGCATTGCACCGTTTCTGACGGCGGACGAGTCACGAAACGGCCAGTCGGGCGAGCGAGTATTTCCAACGCACCGTGCGCGGCCCTGCTCCGGTCGCTGAGGATGGCCGCACCTCGAGCAAAACCCTGCTCGAGGGCAGCGGGCCGGGCTCGTGCAGCGTCACTTCGGACAGCTCGCCGAGGGTCTCGCACGGCTCGAACCGCCAGGCACGATGCCACTGGCTGGACGCCGGCTGGGCCAGCAGCCGGTAGCGGCTCCCCAGCCAGGCTGGCTCTTGCCCCAGCCGGCAAGCCGCGTCGAATGTCAGCCGGGCCGCCAGCGGATCGAGCGCCACGCTGAGCGACCAGTGGCTCCGCCCCGCCATGCCGACGAGCAGGGCCAACCAACCTCCCCGGGCCTCTCGCTCGATCTGGATCTCCTTCAACGGGGGACTGGGCGGCCATGCATCGCCGGGCGCGCCTTCGATCGACTCCAGCACCACCAGGCCGGCCTGGTCGGTCAGCTCGATGCGGTGTGCGTAGCGGTCCGCCGCTTTATCGAAGACGACGCGCACGCCGCCGCCGCCGATCGCCTGCTCGCGGCTCATGTCAAACGGCTCCGCGGCGCAAACCGATTCTTCGTCCGCCGCGCCGGGCAACGGCTGCGCACGGCGGCAGGCGAAGCTCTCGAGCCGCACGATGACCGGTTCATGCGGCGGTCGCTTCCTTGCCCACCCGCCACCGCAGGAAGGCATCCAGGAAACCTTGCAGGTTACCGTCGAGCACGCTCTGGAAACTGCCCACCATGTAGCCGGTCCGCGCATCCTTGACCCGCTGGTCGGGGTGCAGGAAATAGTTGCGTATCTGCGAACCGAAGCCGGTCTTGGCCTGCGCCTGGTACTTGGCCGCCTGCTGCGCCTCGCGTTTCTCCTCCTCGATGCGGGCCAGACGCGACTGGAGCATCTTCAGCGCCATGGCCCGGTTCTTGTGCTGGCTCCGCTCGTTCTGGCACTGCACCACGATCCCCGTCGGCAGGTGCGTGAGCCGGATGGCGCTGGAAGTCTTGTTCACGTGCTGGCCGCCGGCGCCGCTGGCGCGGAAGACGTCCTCGCGGATGTCTTCGTCGCGGATTTCGATCTCGGCGCTGTCGGCGATCTCAGGCGAGACGTCGACCGCGGCGAAACTCGTCTGCCGCTTCCCCTCGGCATTGAACGGGCTGATCCGCACCAGCCGGTGCATGCCCGTCTCACCCTTCAGATACCCGTAGGCCATCGGCCCCCGCACGACAATCGTGGCGCTGGCGATGCCCGCTTCGTCGTTGTCCTGCCGATCCAGCAGCTCGGTCTCGTAGCCGTTCTTCTGCGCCCACTGGATGTACATCCGCAGCAGCATCTCGGCCCAGTCGTTGGCATCCACGCCGCCGTCGCGGGCATTGATCGAAAGGATGGCGGCGTTGGCGTCGTGCGGCCCGCTCAACAGCGCCTTGAGCTCCAGCTCGTCCAGCAACGCCTCGATTCGATCGAGCTCACCCGGCAGCTCGGCCGCGATTTCCGCGTCTTCGTCGGCCATTTCCAGCATCGCGCCCAGATCCTCGGCCGATTGAACGAGCTCGCTCATCGGCTTGAGCAAGGTCCCTAAGGCCTTCAACTCGGCCACGGTCGCCTGGGCCCGTTCCTGGTTGTCCCAGAAACCGGGCTGCCCCATCTGGTTTTCGATGCTCTTGCCGCGCTGCCGCTTGGCATCAAAGTCAAAGAGAGTCCCGTAGTTGCGTAATCCGCTCCTGGATGGCCGCGGCCCGATCGCTCAACTCTCTGTCCATGGGGATCCTCCAAAAAACGGAATGAATTCCGTTCTAACGCCAAAAACGGAATAAATTCCGTTCTACTTCCGAACCAACGGAATGAATATTCCGTTCTACGGCCAAATTATACCAGTCCGGCCGGCGTCCGGCAGGCCCGATTTTCGTCGAGACTGCAGGCCGTGGCCGACTTTAGGCAAACCGCCTGTTTGTTCAAGCCGGTCGGGCCACGGTGCCGATACGTTCGATACCACCCGCACTACCGGCACCTTTTAACCTAACGGACCCTTACACATGCATGGGCTATTGCGTCGAATAGGGGACCTGGTTAAGGGGGGCTGCCAACCGCACGACGTCGCGCTGGCCGTCGCGCTCGGTCTGTTGGCCGGTTTTGCCACCGGCTGGAACCTGACCGGCGTGGCCCTGCTGGCCGTGGCAGCGCTCTTGAACGTCCATGGCAGGACCTTCGCCATGGCGTGGGCCGCCGGCATGTCTGCATCCTGGCTGCTCACGCCCGTAACGTGGCGAGTCGGGCAGTGGCTGCTGGACGGCTCCCCCTTGGGAGGCCTTGTTTCCATTCTCGGCGACGGCCCCGTCCCCGCGATGCTTGGCTGGGACCGTTATACGCTGGTCGGCGGAATGGCGCTGGGACTGCTGTTGAGCCTGCCGGCTTGGCGAAAGACGGCCCGCTTGATCCGGGCACTGGGCGGTCGAGCGCAAAGGCATGCCGGCAGCCCCACGGACGAGTTGTCGCTGGGCCAGCGGTTGGCTGCACAGATGTGGTTGGGGGGCGAAATGGATTGCCTGCCGCCCCCGACCGGCGCGAAACCTCGCCTGCTGCGTCCATACGGCTGGGCCATGTGTCTGGTGCTCCTGTTTTTCGCGGGATGGCTGCCTTTTGTGATCTTCCCCCGCGTTGCCGCCCGTGCAATCCTGGCCGAACTGACGCAACTCAACGGCGCCCAGGTGACCGCGGGCCGCATCGAATTGTCTGTTTTCAACGGCCGGCTCGCGGTCGACGAACTGGCCATGGCCGACCCGGACCGCCTCGATCACGACCGCCTGCAGGTGGGCCGCCTGACGGGGCAACTCGATAGCGGCCAACTGCTGCGGGGCAGGCTGCACGTCCAGCACATCCTTGTGGAACAAATCCGCTGCGACGTGGCTCGGCGGCAGGCGGCGCGGCGAATCCGCGTCCGGCCGGCGATCGATGACCAAGAGGCCAGCGGCACACTTGTGCCAACCCAACCGCACGACCTGCCGCTGGATGCCTATCTGGCCGGTTGGAGCGATATCCAAGTCCAGCTCGGCTGGCTGGGCCGATTGGTCCAGGCGGCCGAGACCTTGGCCCATCTCGAACAACCGGTCCGCCCGGCGCGAGGCGTTGCCGCGCGGCGTACGGCCCCGCGGCCGGCACGCAGCGAGCTGGGGCGGCCGCAGCCGCGCTTGCTCATCGAACGGTTGCGGGCCGAAGACCTGGCGGCCTTTGCGCTGGGGGGCAAGTCGATGCTCAAGCTGTCGCAACTGTCGAGCAGGCCGGCCGGCGCCACGGGGATCACCCGCGTGCAGATCGTGGCGCCCGAGCTGCGGACCGAAGCGTTCGCGGATCTCCGCCTTCACGAGCCGGAAGCCCGGCATGCCGCCGGTTTTCGCGCCTATGATCTGCCGCTGGCCGAGCTGGTCGACCGCGACCAGACGGGCCGTGCCGTGGTCGTGCGAGGGGGCACTGTCAACCTCGACGGCGACGGCTGGATGACCTCGGCCGGGTTGGAGCTGGCTGTCCGCGTCGAAGCTCGACAACTCGATACTCCGGTGCTGAGCCAGCTTCCGCTGGTACAGCTCGACCCGGTGGTCTGGGACGAAGGATTGCACCGCCTGGGCGAGCTTCGAGCCGAAGCGTTGCTGGCCGGTTCCTGGAGCATGCCCCGGCTGTCGGCCGACAGCAGCAAGCTGTTGGACCAGTTCAAGCATCAACTGCGGGCCGCCGGCGAGCACCAACTCGTCCAGGCGGTCGATGCGGCCTCGCGGGCCCGCGCGACCGGCGGCGGGCCATCGATCGCCGGGCGGCCGCGGGGCAGCCAGGCTCGGCCCAACGCCCACGGGTTTTATGTAATCAGCGACGAAGCGCACGACGATCCGGCCGCCTCGGCGACCGGCGCGCCTGGCCGCCGTCCGCCTTTGCCGGACGAGGTTGGCGGCACGTATCCTGCCAACGGCGAACGCCGCGAGCACCCGTTGCGAGCAGGCGAAACGGTAGGGCTGGCCCGCAACGCACCGGCCGGCTCCCCGCCGATCCGCTATCCCGAGACCGATACTTCGCGCTACGCATCCCACACGAGCGGCGGCACGAGCGACGCCTCCGCCGACGCCGTCGCTCCCGAAAAACGTCCGGCGGCCGAGCCGCCGCAGAACCCCTCGGCGCCATCTTCGCCGTACTCCAATTGGGCGCGGCGGCCCCAGGTCAATTCGGCGACCGCCGCAGCCGGGCAGCGCCGGCCGGACGAGGCCGGCGGCACACGGCAAGTACCTGCTGCCGGATCGGGGTTTCGCCATCCCGGCATGCCGGCGGCTGATGCTCATTCGACCATGCCCGACGCCGCCGCGCCGTCTGCGGCCCAGCGGCGCGCGAGCTGGTTCGACGAAGACTCGCTGGAGGATATCAAGGCCGCATCCGCCCAGCGGCAGCCGAACCGTTTCGTGCGTTGGTCGCGAGACATGCGTGCCAAGGCAAGCCGATTCTTTTCGCGAGAGCGGACTGACGAGGCTTTTGAAGGCCAATTCGCACCTGAGCCACGTGAGCAAGTCGCCCGCCACCCAGCGCCGGCGGCGCCGGCGCCGCAACGCTACCAGCGCGACGTCGACCTGTTCCGCTCGCAACCCCCTGCGGAAGAAGAGGACGAGGAGTTGCCGTATACGGCGCGCGAGCCCTGGTACAAGCGGATGTGGCGGTAGCGGGGTAGCGCAAGACGACAAGGCGACATGGGTGCGCGCGGCGTTGCCGATTAGCTTTTTCCTCCTTCCTCCTTCCTCCTTCCTCCTTCTGCCTTCTGGCTTCTAATCAAGGCGTGCGCCGATTCGGTCCCAGCGGATCGGTCCGAGCGTATAGCGCGTCGTGTCGTCAGGGTCGGGGAACTGGCGTGGGCGCGACCAATAGATCAGGCGGGCCTTGCCGTAATAGTCGGAAAGGGGTATCGGGCCGCTGATCCGGCTATCCTTGGAACACCGTCGATTATCGCCCAGCACAAAAAAGCAGTCGGCTGGGACAGTCACCGGCCCGTGGTTCGCGAGTTCGACGTACGACGGCAGCGAGGCATCCCATACGCCATGGCGGTCGTCCCATTGCGTGCCGTTTAACAGGACGCGTTCGTCCTTGATTTCGATCCGGTCGCCTGGGAGACCGGCAACGCGCATCACGAAAAGCGGGGAGCCGGGGCCCTCGCTGCGATAAACGACGACGTCGTTACGCCGGAGCCGCGAGCTGTCGGTCCAGAATTTATCCGCAAGAAGCCGATCGCCCGCTTGGATCGTGGGACTCATGGCCCGTGTCGGGACAACGAATGCCTCGGCGATGAATGCTCGGACCGCGTGTGCGACACCGTTGTTTGCCGCGATCAAGGCAACGTAGATGAGGACGTAAACCCACCAGCGCTGGTACCGCTTCAGTGGTGCACCCGAGGTTCGTCGAGCAAGTAAGAAGGCATCGACCGCCAGGTAAATCGGGAAGGCGAGCGCGCACAAGAAGAGCGAAGCAAACCCAAGACGGCCGAGCGGCAACGAGATAGAAAGAAACACGAGGATTGGAATGAGCAAACCACCGACGATCCAGAGAACAACGCCGCGCCTCAGGCGGCCGGCATAGACCTGTCCCAAGGGACCGCCGAGCAAGCTCAGCAGGGCAGCCAGCCAGGGACGTCGCGGTTTGGTGAAGGTGGTTTCCACGTTTGCCGTGCTGTGTTGCCGTGGACTACCGCAGCACCACGCCGTCGAACTCGGTCACTTGGATTTCACGCCCGAGTAACTCGAAGCCGTCCAGCGCGGAAAGCGGCTGGCTGAACTTGAATGTGAAGACGTTGGGCAATCCGGGCGGCGCGATTGCGACGGTCCCCTGGCCCCAGTCCCTCCGCTGCTGCTCCTCAGGCCCCATCGCCAATACCCGAAACTCAAACTTGCCCGAAGTGGGCTCGTCGATGTAAAGCGACACGTGCGATGCGCCATCGACTGCCTCCCCCACGCTGACGATGGTCGTGCCGGCGGCCGGACGATCGCCCGGCTTCGAGCCAAGGTGAATGGTGCCCAGGCGCTGCCAATCACCCGTCGTGTACTTTAAACGGACCAGCGCCTTTCTCGGCAGCTTCACCCTCTCAGCAATGTATACCTGGAAGTATTGCCAGTGGGACAAGGCCCCAACGCCGAAGGAAATGGTGGAGAGCGGCGGCGTGGGCCGAAGCGTGTCGTCGATAGTTCGACCGTTGACCTCCAGAATCTGGATTTGCCCGTAGGGGGGACTGCCAAGGCGAGGGTGGGAGACGAACAGATGCAGGTAGCGTGGGCCGCCCGGTGCGCTGGGCGGCGTCGGCCAGCGGTGAAGACGTAGCGGGGTCAGCAACTCCGGGTCTTCGATAATATTGCCGTCAGGTCGCCAATAGATTCCTTCGATCGGGGCTTGTGGATCCTCGGGCGGCTGGTGCTGCCAGGAGAGGAACTTCAACTCAGGATTGTTTGCTGCGACGGGTTGTCGGCGGGGGACTTTTGGTTTCGCGAGCTCATGGACAATCTGGAGGTTAGGCAGCGCCTCGCGCAGGCCGGCAAGCCCTTCCCGGCTGATGGGGGAATGCTGGAACTCGACTTGCTTCAGCCGTTTGAGACCGTAAAACAACGGCAGACCTTCATCCGTGATGGACGCTCAGCCAGGCGCTGATGGCCGCCACCAACACCATCAGTGTGCCCATGCTGAATTGAAAACGGCGGCGTCCGAACAGGCGGCGGAGAACCATGAAGCACCTCACGAAGCCGGCCCTTGCGCAAGCAGGCCTAGTCTACCGAAGTTTGCAGCGGTTCGCAAAAATGCTGCCCAGAAAGTCGGCCCGTCCAGCGCAGTCTAAGGTGCTCGCGGCAGGCGAGCCTGCCGGCGTGACCTTGCCTCGTGTCCACGGAGGAAGGCTTCGACCGAGCCCAACGCCTGCTTGAAGAGCTGTTCGGGAAAGACGAGTAGGACGGATGCTTCGCGCTCGCGCGTCGCGGACGGACGGCCTCTCGCTCGCGCGTCGGGTTAGCGTCAGTTGGGCCTCGCCAGCCGGCCAACAAAGAGAATCGCGCCGGAGCGGTTGTGGCGGATCAAGAACAGAAAAGGATGGTCGGCGCGGAAGACGGGAGGCTTGCCGTTGCCAGCATCCGCACTGGTGTCGTCCCATGCGTCCGCCGCGGCGGCTTCCGTCCCGTGCTCGTCGACGTTGACGTAGGCCTTGTGGATCGCGGCCGAGATGAACAAGCGCTCGCTGGAAGTGATCCGGGGGAACTCGGCCATACCTGGGTCGAAGGCCGCCTGCACGCCCATCGACTTCAATACTTCGCCGAGGTCGATCCGCGTTTCGAGCCTGAACCGGGGCATGAACAACTCCACGTGCTCGCGCCGCATGGCGGCCAACCACTCTCGCAATGGATCGGCATCGAGTTGGGCCTCCAGCTCGGCAAGGCCGTCAATCTCGTCGGGCAACAGCAGGACCATCGAAAAGCGGTCTCGCTGATAGGGCAACGCCAGGGCCTGGAAGCCGTCGCCCCGGAAATACGCAAAGTACCCGGCCTGGTGCATTATGGGCACCTGGACCTTCTTCCCAGGGGCGATGTAAAAAGCAGCTTGCTCGGTGAGCCCCGTTTCGAATTGGTGGTCCCAATCGCTGGCGAAATAGATGGCCATGGTGAGCACCATGCGGGTCGACCCGCTGAGGACATCGTCGGGCACGAGATCTTTGATCTTGCCGCGTGTCTGCTCGCGGACCCAGGCGTTGATTTGGCGGCGGGCGCCGGCCGTATCCGCAGCAAAATCGACCCGGGCCGGCTCGGCCTGGTAGTGGCCGGCCAACAGATCGAAAAACTCCGGGTGGAAGTCGTAGTCGTGCTGAGCAAAGATCCGATTCGCCAGCAGCAGGCGCCAACTGGCCGCATCAGGGGAATGAACATCCCTTCGCAGGGCCGCAAACGAGCGGTGCAGTTCCGGCTCCGGGGCCGAGAGGTGCAGCACGTCGGCGATTTCGGACCTGGTCCGTCCGCCGGCACCCGCATAGGCCATCGCGAGCCCCGTCGAGATGCTCAAGGGCGAGAAGAAGAGGTTGCCCTGCTCGCGCTTCGCCATTTCGCCATACAGGTCCAGAGCGAAGCGGTTCGTCGATGCGATCACCTCCGGATCCGGAGGTCCCTTGGGAACGAACGGTGTCACCTTGGCACCAGCGGCCTTCGGGTTGACCCTGGGTGGCGCCTTCCCCTCGTAGCAGCCGGGCAGCAGCAAGGCCGAAACTAGCAAGAGAAGTGCCGTTCGCATGGAGTTGTCCTCCGGTGAGCATGAGCCGCTCCAGCCATGATTATATGGCAGTGAGAGCACCGTCAGCCAATCGATTTGGTAAAACCAACTGGACGCCGCTGGCGGCTGGGGGCGCTCTAAGCCGTAGAGGGAAAAACCATGGACTATCTGAACCTGGGGACGACGGGTCTCAAGGTGTCCCGGCTGTGCCTGGGGTGCATGAGCTACGGCGTCCCGGAGCGAGGGGCGCACCCCTGGACGATGGGCGAACAAGAGAGCCGGCCGTTCATCGCCCGCGCCCTGGAAGTGGGCATCAACTTCTTCGATACGTCGAACTCCTACTCGGACGGCACCAGCGAGGAGATCGTGGGCCGGGCCCTCGGCGAGCTGGCACGGCGGGAGGAAGTGGTCGTCGCGACCAAGGTCTACTACCCGGCGAGAAAAGACCCGAACGCCAAGGGCCTCTCGCGCAAGGCGATCATGACCGAGATCGACGCCAGCCTCCGGCGGCTGCGCATGGACTACGTCGACCTGTACCAGATCCACCGCTGGGACCACGATACGCCGATCGAGGAGACGCTCGAGGCGCTCCACGACGTGGTCAAGGCCGGCAAGGCCCGCTACATCGGCGCGTCGTCGATGTTCGCCTGGCAGTTCTCGAAGGCCCTCTACGCGGCCCGCCTGCACGGCTGGATGCGGTTCGTCTCGATGCAGAACCACTACAACCTGCTCTATCGCGAGGAGGAGCGGGAGATGATCGGCCTGTGCGCCGCCGAAGGGATCGGCGTGATCCCCTGGAGCCCGCTGGCCCGCGGGCGGCTGGCCAGGCCCTGGCAGGAAAGGGGGAGCACGGCCCGGGCCGGCTCGGACGAGTTCGGCAAGACGCTCTACGCAAAGACCGAAGAGGCCGACCGGCTGGTGGTGGAGCGCGTGGGCCAGGTCGCCAGCGAGCGGGGCATTTCGCGGGCGCAGGTGGCGTTGGCCTGGCTGCTGAACAAGCCTTCGGTCACCTCGCCCATCATCGGCGCCACGAAGCCGCGGCACCTGGAGGATGCGGTCAATGTGCTGTCGATCCAGCTTGGCCCGGAGGAGATGGCCCGGCTGGAGGAGCCGTACGTGCCGCATCCGGTGCTCGGGTTTTCTTAACCTGGTCGCGTGGGCTTACGCCCTCGGCCTTTGACTGCCGCCCCATTCGGGGCTGAAGGCTCCGCTGGTTCTGGTAAAATGCGGTTGAGAGGGGAGGCAGGCCCAGGAGCCGGTGATGGCACAAGCGATCGAGTTGACGTCCTACCAGGAGCAGGTGCGGCGGCTGGGCGACCGGGTTGTCGAAGCCCAACGCCCGATCCGCATTCGCGAAGCGATCAAGTGGGACGACTCGGTCGAGCAACAGGTGCTCTCGTCGAAGTTCCAAGAGCTGCCCCGCGTCGATCGCAATTACTACCAGGACCGCAGGCCGCTGCCCTACGACGGGGCGGCCAAGATCGAGGAGTTCGCCGAGCTGGAGCGGGAGGTGCTGGCCACCCTGGGCGCCGGCGACCCGATGGGCGACATCCTGGCCCGCAATTGCCGCGAATACCAGCTCGTGGTGCGGATGCTGCTGGCCCGCGGCACGGCGGAGTTCTACGACTTCTCGCGCCAGCTCTACGGCAGCCCCAAGGACTGCTTCGCCGGCGACACGACCACCATCCGCGAGCTGGGCATGCTGCTGCACGAGATCCTGGCCGGGATCCCGGAAGACCGCCTGGGGGCGATGCACCCGCGCACGCTCACGGCCGAGCAGGTGGTCGACCGGCTGAACGAGCGCTTCGGCCGGTACTTTCACGATCAGGCGGTGCACGCCCGGCTCGACGACGGCATTCTCTCCGACGCCGCGGCCGGGGCCGACTACGTCAAAATTCGGCGGGGGATCATGTTCTCCGAGCGCGACCTGGACCTGCTGGAGGTACACGAGGGGTGGGTGCACGTGGGGACGAGCCTGAACGGCGCGCGGCAACCGGTGGCCCGCTGGCTGGCCAAGGGGCCGCCCTGCACGATGGCGATCCAGGAAGGGCTGGCGATCATCCTGGAAGTGATGACGTTCAATGCGACGTGCGCGCGGGCCAGCAAGCTGAACAACCGGATCCTGGCCTGCGACCAGGCGGAGGACGGGGCCGACTTCCTGGACGTGTGCGAGTTCTATCGGCTGGAGGGATACAGCGATCGGGAATGCTTCCAGCACGCGCAGCGGATTTTTCGGGGCGGGGTGGTGAAGGGGGGCGCGCCGTTCACCAAGGACATCAGCTACTGCAAGGGGTTCATCATGATCTACAACTTCCTGCGGACGGCGATCCGCTTCGGCCGCCCCGAGCTGATCCCGCTCTTGTTTCTGGGCAAGCTGACGCTGAAAGACGTGAGCGTGCTGTGCCGGATGCGCGAGCAGGGGCCGGTCGATCCACCCTGCTATGTGCCGGCCCCGTTCCGCGATCTGAACGGCCTGGCGATGTGGATGGCCTACTCGAATTTTTTCAACCGCGTGAACCTGACCAGCATCCAGGAGCATTATCGCGAGCAGTTCGGGGAAGCAGATACGACAAGGTGACAAGGCGACCGCTGTAGGAGGCGGATCGTCCGTCGGAGTGCAACCTGATATTGCTGCCAGAAGCGTCGCCCAGCAGCTTCTGGGAACCGGGCAACGCTCCAGAACAACGGAACCCGAATATG
>JBBDNX010000388.1:0-4171 GCA_040877345.1 Pirellulales bacterium | reverse complement strand
CGGCGGCCTGCTGGTTGGACTGATAGACCAAGGCCACGCGGGCGCCTTCGGCGGCGAGCGCCTGCACGCAGGCCCGTCCGATGCCTCGGCTGCCGCCGGTGACCAAAGCTGTCTTGCCTTCGAATCGCATCCAGGTTGTCGGGCTTTGGCCGTGTTAGTTAAGGGGCGCGGCAGTCGGCCGGTATAAGAGCGAGAACAATTCGCGGAGCTTCTGCTTGACGACCTGGTCGGCAACGGTCCGGCTGGCATCCTCGTCGGCGAGGTTATAGCGCGACAGCACCAGGCGTGCCGAGACCGCGGGCACGGAGCCGACGGAGCCCGAGGCCTTGAGCCGCACTTCGTGGGGTGCCTGGTCCATGATCTCGGCCACAACGCTCAATGTTTGCCCAGGCTCGACGAAGTTTGCATACTTCACGTTCCGCGCTTCCTTGAGCAGCACCATGCTGTGGGCAAAATCCTCGCTCGATCGCACCAGCCAGGCCGCTGCCTGGGTCATTGCCTCGAGCATCAGCACCCCGGGCATCACGGGAAATCCGGGAAAGTGGTCGGCTAAATACTCTTCGGCCATCGACAGGTTCTTCACGGCGGTAATCCTGGCGCCGGGCACCAGTTCGACGACGCGATCAATCAGCGTGAAACGCATCTAGACCTGGGATGACGAGCGGCTGTGGGGGCAGAGCAGTAAGCAGTAAATATAGTGTGGATGGCCCGCTGGGACAAACCGAAAAACGCCGCATACAGGGTGGCCGGATGTGGGTCATAAAAGACTGCGCTTCAAGGTTTTAGGGTAGGTTGATCGTGGCGTGGAACCACGATCCCGCTGGCGCCCGAGCGGCGAGTGATCGAAGGTGCGCTGCCAAAATGGCAGTTCCGGCTGAATTGGCTTTGCGAGCCCCACGTCGCAACACCTTTGGAATTGAGTGCTTACGGCGAGTGTTGCTGTGATCCAATTGGCATGGGCGTTGCTAATATACGCAGATGCCGCGGCAAGTCAGCAAATCAAAGCGATTCGAGAAGGGAGGACAACACATGTTCCTGCGACGAACGAATGGGTTCAATCCAATCGGCCAATTAAGAGATGAGGTGGATCGCCTGTTCGGCGACTTCTTTGGACAGGTGCCCGAGGCCATGCGGTGGGGCGGCACGGCAGGCCGGGCGTTTCCGGCCGTCAACATCTGGGAACGCGGCGATGAGTTGTACGCGGAAGCCGAAGTGCCTGGGTTGCGGAGCGAAGACGTCGATATCTCGGTGGTGGGCAACGCATTGGTGATCCAGGGCCGACGGATGGACTTGGATGAGGAGGGGGTGTCGTATCACCGCCGCGAGCGCAGCGTTGGCGAGTTCAAGCGGGTGCTGCGGTTGCCGGTGGAGGTCGACGCGGACAAGGTCGAGGCCACGCTCCACGACGGGGTGTTGCTGGTGAAGCTGCCGAAGGCCGCCGCCGCCAAGCCGCGAAAGATCCAGGTGGCCGCTTCGGGACAGTAAGCCAAGCGCAGTCGACAACAGATACCTTACAAGGAGACCATCATGGCAACTGAAACGACAATGGAAAAACAAACTGAGCGGCCGGGAGACGTCGAGGGGACCCGCAGCGGGTATTGCTACCGGCCGAACGTGGACATCCTGGAGAAGAACGACGAATTGATGCTCGTGGCCGACATGCCGGGGGTGGCGGGCAACGAGATCGACATTCGCTTCGAGGAGGGCGAGTTGACGATCCACGGTCCGGTGCCCGATCGCTATGGCCAGCAGGATGGCTGGCTGCTGCGTGAGTATGGAACGGGTGATTTCTATCGCACGTTCAGGGTCAGCGAGCAGATCGACGCCGCCAAGATCGAGGCGGCGTACGCCAACGGCGTATTGACCTTGCACTTGCCCAAGATCGAAGCGGCCAGGCCGCGGAAGATCAGCGTCAAGGCAAGCACGTAGAAGGCGTGCTGACGATCCGCCTGGCCAAGTCGCCCGAGGCCGCTGGGAAACGGATCCCTGTGAAGGCCTCGTAGTCGTGCACGGACCGCGCCCGGCTGAAATAGCCGGGTCGCGGCCCCGTCCTAGGCGTGGGGCGGGCGGCTACCGCCGCCACATGGCGGCTGGTACGATGGCGCGCATGCGCAAGGGCATCGGTGTTTCACCCGGGGTGGCCGTCGGCAAGGCCTACTGCATCCACGAGATCTTCGTCGATCCGCACACCAAGCGGCTGGCGGACGACGAAGTGATCGGCGAGTTGCGGCGATATGAAGAGGCGGCGCAGCGGACCGTGGCGGACCTGCACGCCCTGGCACATAAAGTTTCCAGCCAGGTGGGCTCGGAGCAGGCGGCCATCTTTCGGGTCCACGAGAGCATCGTCCACGATCCGGCCTTCACGGAGAAGATCCGCGGCTGGATCGCCGACCATCGCGAGCTGGCCGAGTCGGCCTTGCACCGGGTGCTCAACGAGTACACTTCGCTCTTCGTGCGTACCAAGGATGAGTACCTCAAGGAGCGGCTGGCCGACGTCCGCGACGTGATCATCCGGCTCAGCGGACACTTATCGCCGATGCTGGCCAGCGATGCCGCCGACTTCTCTGGTCCGGTGGTGCTGGTGGCGCCCGAGCTGCTCCCTTCGCAGGTGGTGGCCCTGGGCGAGCGGCAGGTGGCGGCGATCGTGACGCAGAGCGGCGGTCGCACCAGCCATGCGGCCATCCTGGCGCGCAGCCGCGGCATTCCGGCCGTGTCGGGCGTGCGGGGCATCCTGCGGCAAGTGACCAACGGCGACACCGTGGTGGTCGACGGCCGCGAGGGGGTGGTGCTGGTCAATCCCGATCCGGAGACCGAAAGCGCCTACCGCAAGCTGCAACGGGAGTTTTTTCATCTCAAGGACGTTCTGGCCGAGAACCGCCACCTCCCCTCGGTGATGGCCGATGGGACGCCGGTCGAGCTGCTGGCCAACATCAACGGCCTGGACGACGCCAAAAAGGCGGCGGCCATGGGAGCCGCGGGCGTGGGGCTGTTCCGCACGGAATACTTGTATCTGACGCACCCGGACGTTCCGGACGAGGAAGAGCAACTGACGGCCTATCGCCAGATCATCGAGGGCAGTCCGGGGCGGCGGGTGACGATCCGGACCTTGGACCTGGGTGGGGATAAGACGATTCCGTACCTGGGGCACGATCGGGAGGCGAACCCCTTCATGGGGTGGCGGTCGATTCGACTTTCGTTTGAGCACCCGGGGTTCTTCACGACCCAGATCAGGGCCATCTTACGGGCTGGTGCGAGTGAGGCGGAGCCGGGCGGGGTGCAGATTCTGTTTCCGATGATTACCACGTTGGAAGAAGTACGGCGGGTGCGAGGCATGGTTCGGCGGGCAAAGAGGCAATTGGCCTCGCGGGGCCATTCCTTTGCCGACGTTCCGATGGGACTGATGGTCGAAGTGCCGGCGGCCGCCATCTGCATACGGTCGCTGGTGCGGTCGGTGGATTTTGTTTCCATCGGTTCCAACGACCTGGTCCAGTACCTGATGGCGGCCGACCGCGACAACCCGAAGGTCAGCCATCTTTGCCAGCCGCTGAGCCCGGCCGTATTGCGTGTGCTTTGCCGAGTGATTGCGGCTTGTAACAAGACGGGCAAACCGGTTACGTTGTGCGGCGAGATGGCCGGCCAGCCGAGCGCGTTCGTGCTGTTGGTGGGGATGGGTTTGCGCAGCTTCAGCATGAGCCCGGCATTCATACCGACCATCAAGGAACTGACCAGCCACTTAACCGAGGAGAACACCCAGGCGATTGTGAAGCGGGCCTTGCGGCTGCAAACCAGCGCCGAGGTGGTCCGTTTCATGGGCGACCAGATCGAACAGTTGGCGCCCAGCTTGAAGATCCTCGACTCGGCCTGAGAGACCGAGCCGAGACACCGATATGGGCCCTTACGTGCCGGCCGCTGAACTTGGAGGTGAAACTTGAGAACGTTCGAAAATCGCCGCGAGTCTCGCTGGAGTGTTCCTCTTGTCACCGCATTGGTTGCCGTATGCTGGATGGCCGCCGGGCGCAGTGCAAGCCAGCGAGCGGCCGCGGACGAGCCTGCGGCGGCCCGATCTCGAGCGGGCGGATCGGGCGACGTGGCTTCAGGAGGCAAGGGTGGTTCAGGAGCAGGCAAGGGTTCTAGTGGAGCAGGCAAGCGCGCGATGCAATATCCCGAAACG
>JBBDNX010000387.1:0-4172 GCA_040877345.1 Pirellulales bacterium | reverse complement strand
CGCCCGGAGGGCGTCAGCGATATGCTAATTCTTGACTAGCCCCGCTTCAAGCAGCGAAGCCCAGTTGTCCCTTCCGTCGAGCACTGCAAAGGCGACGTGGTGTACTGAGCAAAAAGGAAGGCCGCCCGTGCTCACGTCTGGCGGCCTTCCCGAACCAAGGGAGCCTCAGGGGACCTTGCTCCGATTCGATGCACGATGATGAACAGGCAGTCGCCGTGCAGCCCGGCGTCGGTTAAGTAGCCGTTCGTCTCGCCATCCCGGTACCAGTAGAGTGGCAATCCGCCCGCCGCCGGCGAAATGAGCGAGCTGCTCGCTGCTCTGGGCGGGCCGGCCGGGCCGGAAGCGCAAAAGGGGTGAACGATGAATTAACAGCGAGGCGCCGGCAAAAGCCGGACGCCTTTTAACCGGCCGGGCCGAGCTGCTCGCTCCGGCCGGCAGCTTGCTTCGGCGGATGGTCGGCCTCAGGCGCCGCCGCAGGGCCCACGGCCCTCGTGGCCCTTGAGCCGGCCGCCGAAGGCCTGGTTTCGCCCTCGGCGACTTCCGTCTCGGAGGCGGCCCACGCACGCGGCGGCGGAAAGGCAAACGGCTTCAGCCGTGCCACCACCGCCGGCGATCGCAGGTACGCAGTCCACCAATGCCGGCCCCCCACGTACGGCGACGAGGCAAAGTGAACCACCCGCTCGCGATACGGCCCCAGCCGCGAGCGGCCCGCAATGCCCGTTTCGCCCACGGCCGGCACTCCGCCGCCGATCTTGAACAATGTGTACAACTTCAGCATTCGATCTCGCGGGTTGACCGTGATGATAATCTTGTCTACCTGCGACAGCGCCAGGCCGTGCCGCCGCCCGGGAACCAGCCAATCGTTGTTCATCGTGCCTGCCACCAGTGCGGCCCGCAGCGGCATCCGCGCGGGGTGGATCCGCTCGAGCGACTGTCCGCCCACGGCGCCGCCTCCCAGCACGTGCAAGGCACCCGTGAGCGCGGGTGCACCGAGGCTGTCGGAAATCAGCCCGACCGGCACATCGGGGTTCATCTGGTCCACGACCCATGCCAGGTACCAGGCTTGCAGCTCAGCCAGCCCCATCTTCATGCGGATGTTTTCGGGCAGCCGTGAACCGTCGTCGCGCTCACCCGGCCAAACCCACAGGACAAAGCGGAACGGCCGGTCGCGCGGGCTCAACCGGTCGTATGCCAGCCAGCCGCCGTCGGTGCTCGAATCGACCATCTTCGTCACGGTGATCCACCGTTGCGGAAAATAGCCGTGAACGAAGAAACTGGTCGGGGCGGCCGGATCGTCCGACGCCAGGTACGCTTCACGGGTCGACGGCAGCCAGCCTCGCCGGCAGTCGTACACCAAGTACTCCAGCTTCTCCGGGTCGAACGGCGCGCATCTCGGCGCGTTGAGCGAACTGATTCGCCAATACTGACCCCGGTCACAAGCTCCACAGCGAGATACGGTCGCGCCGGCAACCGCGGCCGTCACGCCGGGGCCCAGCACCGTAGAGAGCACCAGACACCAGTACACTGTGGAAGCAAAGATCATGCCGTCCGCCGGGGGGTCTGCGGGCGTTAATATGCACACTATAGATAGTCTACAGTATTTAGGTAACTTGGAACAGGTTGGCAGTCAAGTACTTATTGACACTTTGCGCCCATCGGACAACCGGCAAACGGCCGATTCTGACATCAGGTTGACCCAACTGCGTTCAGTCCGATCACAGGCGCCGGGCTTGGCTGGCTGCCACCGGCACCTTCGGCACGGCCGCCATAAGCCATAACGCCCGTTAGGGTTGGGACCGAAAGCCGCTCGACGTGCACCACCATTGGCACGGCAGGTGCTCCTGCCTGGCCGGAAGGGAGAGTCCCCGTTCCCAAAGAACCGTTGTGCGAAAGCCGCTCTTCCGGCACTTCAGCCGTTGCTGCCGGACGAGCCGATCCACGGATGGCGCATTGCAAGGAGAAGCACATGACCACGAACCTCTGGCGGTCTGGTCCGATCTGGATTGCCCTCTTGTTGCTGGCCCCCGCGGCTGCCCGAGCCCAGGAGTTTCCCCAATTCGAACCCCAATCGGGACAAATCGACGAGTATGGCGACGACGTCGAGATCCTGACCAGCGGTCCCGTACACGAAGCCTTCGCCAGCGCGATGCAGGTCGACCCAGCTCCGGGGATCTTCGTCTCGGCGACTCCGCCGGAATTGATCGAAGAGCTACCGCCCGAGGTACGTCCCGACGGCGACGCGGTTTGGATCCCCGGTTATTGGGCCTGGGACGATGACTTGGATGATTTCATTTGGATCAGCGGCGTGTGGCGGGTCACTCCGCCCGGCTACGCTTGGGTCCCCGGTTATTGGGCGGAGGTGGACGACGGATTTCAATGGATCACCGGCTACTGGGCCAGCACCGCGGTCGAGGAGGTCGCTTATTACCCCATCCCTCCGGAAAGCCTCGAAGTCGGTCCGTCCAGCCCGCCACCCGGTGAAGGCTACTTTTGGGTTCCGGGCCAATGGGTGTGGCAGACCGCGCGATACGTCTGGCAGCCTGGCTATTGGGCGATTGTCGAGCCGGGCTGGGTCTGGGTACCCGCCCACTACGTCTGGAGCCCCAGCGGCTGCATCTACGTCGCCGGCTACTGGGACTACCCGGTGCGGCGCCGCGGCCTGCTGTTCGCTCCGGTCAGGTTCGTGCATCCCGTCTACACGCGTCCGAGCTTCCGCCTGGTTCCGCGGACGCTCATCAACACGGCGCTGTTGATCACGCACTTCTTCGCCCGGCCCGGCTATGGCCACTACTATTTCGGCGACTACTACGCGCCGACGTATTACCGGCGAGGCATCTACCCCTGGTACCTCTACCAGAATCGAGGCTTCGGATACGACCCGCTGTTCTGGTACTACAGCTCCGTTTATCGGGGAGGTTACGGCGCTTGGGGCAACGTCGTGCGCGATCGGTACCGCTATTTCAGCTCCAACCGCGACTTCCGCCCGCCCCGCACTTTCCGCGACCAGAACGCGCTGGTCCAGCGCGCGGGCGACGTGAACATCACCAACATCAATACCATCGCCCTGGGCCAGTCGCTCGAGGATGCGTTCAACCAGCCCAGCGATACCGGGCTGCGGCTGCGCCGTATCGACCAGGCCCGGCAGCGGCAACTGGCCGAAGTGGCCCGTGAATCCCGCGAGTTCACCCGCACCCGCGCCAGCCTCGAGACCCGCGCCGCCCGCCAGCGCGATGCCGAAAGACCCGAGGACTTCCAACCTCTGAGACTGAGACGGCCCGCCTCTCCACTGACCGTGGCCCGAGGCGAGACAACCCCCGACGGCCGGCCGCCCGAGCGGTCCGCGGCGCCGCCCGATCGTCCTGGGCCTCGCCGTGCCCAGCGTGCCGATCGGACTGCCGGCCGCCCTGATCGCCGAGACGCCGCCCGAGCCGCCGAAGACGCGGATCCCTTCGCTGGGGTCGAAATCCAGCCGCCGCCGCGCGACGCCGGCGGCCGCGATCGGGCCGATCCACGTCGCCGAGCCGACCCCGATGCCGCTCGCCGCGACGGCCGCCAGGCAGGCAGACCGCCGGATATCTCGGCTGCCGGCCGCGACGGCCGGCGCCCGGCGGCGCGACCGGCTGAGCCGCGACGAACCGGCGGCGATGATTCCGCCCGCACCGGCCGGCTTGACGACGCGGCCCGGCGCGCGGCCGCACGTCCGCGCCCTGGTGCCACCGGTCGGGAGCGGCCGACGGAACAGTTGCTTCCCCCCGATGACCGTGGCAGCGCGGCCCGGCGTGCCGGCGAGCGGCGGCCTCAGCCGGTTCAGCCAGGCGCCCAGCGGCTCCCAGGCAGGGCTCAACCTTCCGAGTTGGAGAGACCCGGGCAGCGGATCGGCCCGGCGACACGCGGGCCCCAGCCCGACCGCCCCGACGGCATCCGCGCCCGGCCGGCCGAGCGCGCCCCTCAGCCCGGCAGCGCTCGCCAGCCGGACGGCCCGCGCTCCGCGCGGCGGCCTGCGCAACAACCGATCGTGCCCCGGGGTCCCCTGGGCGCGCAGCCGGGAGAGCGGACCCGGCCCAGGCCAGATGCGTTAGAAACGGGGCGGCCGCGCGGCGTGGAACCCAGCTCGCGGCGTGGTATCGAGGGCGCGCCATCACGCGCCCCAGGGCTCCCGCCGCAGGACCGCG
>JBBDNX010000386.1:0-4182 GCA_040877345.1 Pirellulales bacterium | reverse complement strand
CCGGCGGGGGAGAAGCATCCGCCCGGCCCAGCTCGAGCTCCAGCCTGAGCTGGCGGCACAGGCTGACCACGAACCGTTCGTCGTCGTCCGAATCGGCGCCGCGCAAACGATGATTGAAGTGGGCCGCCACGAGCCGTCCCGGCCCCGGGCCGCGAATGGCGGCCAAAGCGCGCAAGAGCGCCACGCTGTCCGGCCCGCCCGACACGGCGACCAGCACCGTCACGTCGCGCCACCCGGCCGGAGGCCAGGCCCGCGCCAGGTTTTCTTCGAATGCAAGCACGAAAGCCTTCTAACGCTTTGGGCGCTTGCGTCGGCCGCTGGCGGAAGCTTTGAATTCCAAGCCGGTGACCAAGGGCAGATCCACGACGTTGAGCGAATCGTCCGGCTGGTAGATGACGATCGTGCGGCCGCTGGGCGCTGCGGCCATGAACTCGCGCTGCTGGACGGCCAATTCGCGGCCGTCGGCAAGGTGTAGGACAAATGCGCGAAATGGCTCGGCCGCGTGGGCGGTCCGGACTTGGTCAATAGTCAATCGAGTTCTCCGGCCCCGCGTTGTCGTTCCTCCGTATACTGCACCGGGGCGAAGACAATTGTACCGCGTTAGGAGCAGTGCCGCACGTTCCAGGCGAGGACTTCCGTAGGGCTGAGTGGAAGGGTAAAAACTCGTTGTGCTGAGCCTCAAGACACCGACCGCCGATAGTTGGTTCGAGAGCGTCCGCGGCAACCTGGAAGAGCTGCTGCTGGACCATGCGCACTGCGAAAAGAAGGCGGCCGGCACGGCCATGAACCTGATCTTCGCGTATGTGGACAAGGTGGACTTGATCATCGGCCCCGGCGGCGAGCCGCCCCGCATGCATAGCTGAAGATCAGAAGTCAGAGGGCGGAGGGCGCGCGGTTCGCTCCTCCGCGTCAAAGGGCGACGCGACCGACGGCGGCCGACCGCGCGACGCCTTGTTTCGCGGTTACAGATGGAACGGTTGATGTCCATCGGCGTCGGGCGTGATGACGCCCACGCGTCGGGCGTTTGGGGGTCGCAGCGTGGCATTGAGTTAGCCGCTTCGTGCAGCGAGAGCTTGTGGACCGCCGCCCACAGATCGAGGACGTTGCCCTGCGCGGCTGACGCCGCTGCGCTGCGGCCCGCGGGCTGATATGTCGTTGCCCCTTCGGGGCCCTTCGGGGCGGAAAGAGATTGCATCGGCTGGACTGCCGCCACGGGTCGGGTCACTTGATGATCACGATGTCGACCGGGCCGCTGCGCGCCAGCACGTTGGTGCCCACGTCGCGGCCGTGCCGGCGGAGCACCAGGTCCACCGAGGCATCGCCCACGCGCAGCCGGCTGATTCGGACTTCGTTCAACCAGGTGGGCAGCAAGGGATATAAGAGCCGCAACTGCCGGCGGGGTGCGTCGATTTCGATTCCCAGGCAGGCGGCCAGCAGCATGAACACCGAGGCCGCCGCCCACGACTGAGGCGCGCAGGCCACGGGATACAAGGTGGGTCCCTCGCCCGGCCGGCGGGGAAAGCCGCAGAACAATTCGGGCATGCGGTGCAGCTCGATGAACATGCTGGCGTCGAAGAGCCCCGAAAAGATCGCCATCGCGGATTCCTTGTGGCCGTAGCGTGCCAAGCCGGCCGCCGCCAGGGGATTGTCGTGCGGCCAGACGGAACCGTTGTGGTACGACATCGGATTGTAGCGCGGCTGGTCGTCGGCCAGCGTGCGGAGGCCCCAACCGGAAAACAGGCCGGAGCTGTCGAGCGTGTCGGCCAGCATGCGGGCGCGGCGGGGTTCGGCAATGCCGGTCAGCAGACAGTGGAAGGGGTTCGAGGTCTTCACGCGGCAGGCCCGTTTGCCGCCGTCGAGGGCCAAGGCATAGGTCGAAAGCTCGTCGCACCAGAAGTGCTCCTCGAACCGCTGGCGAAGCTGCTGGGCCTGTTGTGCCAGGTGTTCCGCCTGGTCGGCGTGGCCGAGCAAGGCGGCGAGTTCCGCGGCGCTTTGCCGGGCCGCGAAGGCATAGCCTTGCACCTCGCACAGCGCGATCGGCCCATCGGCGGCCGTACCATCGGCGTGGAACACCGAGTCGTGCGAGTCCTTCCAGCCCTGCTGGGCAAGGCCGGTGCTGGAGCGCCGGGAATACTCGACAAATCCGTCGGCGTCGGCGTCGCCGTAGTTGTCGATCCAGTCGAGCGCCGACTGCAGGTTGGGCCAAAGCTGCTCGATCAGCTCCCGGTCTCCGGTCCGCTGATAATAGGCCCCGGCCAGCATCACAAACAGCGGGGTGGCGTCGACGCTCCCGTAGTAGCGGCCGAAGGGCACTTCGCCCAGTGCGGCCATTTCGCCACCGCGCGTCTCGTGCAGGATCTTGCCCGGCTCGGCATCCTGCTCCGGCGCGACCTGCTGGGCCTGGGTAGCGGCCAGATACCGGAGCACGCCGCGGGCAATTTCAGGATCGACCCACAGGTACTGCAGGGCGGTGATAATCCCGTCGCGGCCGAAGGGGGTGCTGAACCAGGGCACCCCCGCGTAGGGGTAATGCCCGTGGGGGGTCTCGGTCACCATCATGTCGATATCCGAGGCGCTGCGGTTGACCCATTCGTTGAATTGCTCGTTCGATGTGTAGATCTCGCAGGCGCGGGAGCGGGCTTGGTGCAAGACGCCGGCGGCCTGCTCGAGCGCCGCGTCGTACGAGGGCCAGGCTGCCGCAGCCGCCGGCGCGGGCTCGATCAGGCACGACATGGTCAGTTCGTAGGCGATCTCCTGCTGAGGCTGCAGGGCCGGACGGAAACGGGCCTCGGAAGCCGACAGTTCGACCGGTTCGGGCGCGAACGCCAGCCGTATGCGGCGGACCACGCCGTCGAGCCCCTGGTAGCCAAGCTCGACCGTGCCGCTGCCGACGACGGCGTCCAGGAAGCGGCCTCTTGCCTGGCGGCGGGTGCCGCGGACCTCGAAAATATCGGCAAAGTCGGCAGCGAAGCGGATCGACAAGGGAGCTTCGAACGGTTCCAGGCCATAGTTGCGGATCTGCAAGCGTTGGTGCCAGTGCCCCTGCCAGAGAAAGCTGGCGCGATGCAAGTGCAAGCTGCCGCGGGGAATGAGCAGGCGCTCGCCCGAGCGGACGTCGGGGTTGGTGAGGTCGACGGCCAGCAAGGCGTTGTCCTCCTTGACGGTCGAGCTGAGAAACAACGGCCGGTCCGGCCCCAGCAGCAGCACGAACCTCGATAAGAAGCGGGTTCCGTCGTGGTATAATCCTTCCTCTCCCAGGCCGACCGGCTTGATGTCGCCGTAGTGGTCGAGCACGGCAAACGTGTCGCCCTGCTTGAGGACGCGCGCGTGCTCGTCGGCCGTGGGGGACGGTGCCAGCACATAAAATGGGTCGAGGTGGGCAGCTTCGGGACGACGTGCGGCCACCGAATGATGCGCGGCTTCGGGATGGACGGCTTGCTGATCGTGCGCGCCCTGGGATTCCTGCCCGAACTGCGATTGGATCATGCGTGGCTCCAGATTTGAGAATGACGAACGCGCTGTTTTCAAGGAGAACTTCGAATCGGTCAGATGGATCGACGAGCAACCGGCGGTCTACCCGGCTTTGCCCCCGCATGTATTTTATCGGCCATGGGGGTCCGAAGCAGTCCGTATTGCACAGCTTTGGCGCCCAGGCGAGGGCATGGAATTTGCATATGCTCTTGCCGCTTTTTCAGAACCGGAAGGAGCCTCCCCATGAGAATCGCACAAGTTGCACCCCTGTATGAGAGCGTACCCCCCAAGTTGTATGGAGGAACCGAGCGCGTCGTTTCATACCTCACCGAGGAACTGGTCCGCCAGGGGCACGAGGTCACGTTGTTTGCGAGCGGCGACTCGATCACCGCCGCCGAATTGATTGCCCCTCGGCCGCAGGCGATCCGTCTCGACCCGCATTGCGTCGACTCGCTGGCCTGCCACTTCAGCATGCTGGAGGAGTTATTCCAGCATGCCCAGCGGTTCGACATCATTCACTTCCACGTCGATTACCTGCACTATCCCTGGTCGCGCCGCGAGCGCCGCCCGCACGTGACCACGCTGCACGGCCGGCTCGACATACCCGAGCTGGTCGGGTTGTACCAGAAGTACGGCGACATGCCGGTGGTCTCGATTTCCAATGCCCAGCGGCAGCCGCTGCCCCATGCCAATTGGCAGGCCACCGTCTAT
>JBBDNX010000385.1:0-4218 GCA_040877345.1 Pirellulales bacterium | reverse complement strand
CACGGGCAGGGGCTGCCGGCCACTGCTGAGCAGGCGGCTCATCTCCAAGGCGGGAAGCATGGCCATGGCCGTGTGGAAGCCAACGTAGTCGCAGCCGCCGAACGTCACCGCGTTGGCCAGTGCGCCCGCCGCAGTGAGCTGCTTCAGATTGGTCTCGCCCTTCAGAATCATCTGGGCCAGCAGGGGTTGCAGCTTCGGGGCTGGCGTGTTCCGCATCAACTCGACCAGGGCCGCGTACTCGCCCAGCGGGATCGACGCGGGACCCTCCGCGGCGAAGGCCGTTGAGAAACCCAGGTCGTTGGCCAGCGAGGCGCCCAGCCCGGCGGCCAGCATGCCCCGGCCGACATCCGACAAAAACCCGCGACGGTTCGTGGGAGTCATGGAATTCTCCATTCAGCGGGACTGAAATCCGTGGGACTGAAAAAGGGGGGGCAACCGTGGTGCCCCAGGGGGTCGATCAAAGCTGCCTAATCCAGGAACGAAAGTGTGTTACATGGAGCGTTGGTTGTTCTCTTGACCGCCGCCGCGACCTTCGACGGCCCTCCTGGTAGTGGCGGCGCTGGGTTGGCGGTGTCGATGCCCCGAAATCCCTGTTGCAGAGCCAGCTCGGTCAGTCGGCAGGTCGCGGGCCCAGCCCCCTTCTCCAAGGCTCGCTCGGCGCAATTCTGCTTCTGCCTTCCGCCGTCGTCCCTTAAAGGCTATACTGCCTGTCAGCCTTATACTTACGGTGATTCTAAAGACTCGCTTGCTGCTCCACCATGCCGAAGTACGTGGTCCGTTGCGGGATGATGCGGGCGCTGGGCGTATTCACGACCAGCCGCGGCGAGGTCTTGCTGCGAGGCGCGCGTGTCGTTGCCCGTACCGACCGAGGTCTGGAGGCGGGCGACGTGCTCTGCGAAGCGACCGACGAGGCCGTGGGGCAGCTCCACGACCCCCGCCGAGGCCAGATCCTCCGCCAGATGACCGCCGACGACGAGAACGAGCTGGCGCGGATGAAACAGCAGCAACATGCCCAATATGCCACCTGCGACCAGTTGATCGCCGAGATAGGTCTGGCGATGCAATTAGTCGACGTGGAGCACATCTTTGGCGGAGAGCGGATCGTGGTCTATTACCTGGCCGAAAACCGGGTCGATTTCCGCGACCTGGTCAAGCGGCTGGCCGGCGAGTTTCAAACCCGCATCGAAATGCGGCAGATCGGCGTCCGCGACGAAGCCAAGCTGCTGGCCGACTACGGCGATTGCGGCAAGCCGGTCTGTTGCAATACGCACCTCTCCGAAATGCCGCCGGTCTCGATGAAAATGGCCAAGCTGCAGAAGGCCACGCTCGACCCGACCAAGATCTCCGGCCGCTGCGGCCGGTTAAAATGCTGCCTGAGATACGAATACGACACCTACGAACAATTACAGAAAGAACTGCCCCCGATCGGCGCCGACGTGATCACCTCAGGTGGACGGGCCAGGGTGCTGGCCCATGAAATTTTGGCCAGCCAGTTGCTGGTAGAAACCGAGGATCACCGCCGGGTGCTGATCGACGCCGGTGACGTGCTGACCGTGGTCGGACGCGAACCCGGCGCCAACTGAGCAGGCCGCGGCCCATTCGCCCACGTCGGCCCGCCCCGCCTCCGGCCTTCACAATCCCGCCACGCTTCGACCACAGCGCAAAGCTGTTGACATGCCCGACCCCGCCCAAGCCATTGCCGAACTGTTGCGCCAGGACCGGCGATACAAGTTCGAGGCCTACGCTTTCGTCTTCGAGGCCCTGACGTATGCCCACCACGTGTTGGGCATGGGAGCGGCCCGGCCCAGCGAGCGGACCAGCCCGGAGCCGGCGGAAGAGGAAGCCGAGGCCGAGCCAGCCAACGAGCGGCACCTGACCGGGCAGCAGCTCTGCGAGGCCATCCGCCAGTACGCCCTGGAACAGTACGGCTATATGGCCAAGTGCGTACTGAACAATTGGGGCGTGCGGAACACGGGCGATTTCGGCGAGATCGTGTTCAACCTGATTGCCATCGGGCAGATGCGAAAAACGCCCGACGACCGCCGCGAAGACTTCAAGAACGTATTCGACTTCGATGCCGGCCTGAACCAAAGTTTCGAAATCAAGCGAACCGAGTAAAGGGGCCGGTTGCCGCGAGGTCTGGGATGTCGAAGCGGAAAAACATGGCCAGGACTCGCAACGCTCCGCGGGATGCGGCCGCTGGGCGGCCCGCCGAAGCAGCGCGGCCGGCGGCCCGTCCGCCCCGGCGAAGGCCCTGGTTTTTGCTCGCCACCAGTCTGGCGCTCGTGGTTTGGCTGGTTTTTCTGCTCTGGATGGCCGTGGGGTCTTGAGTTGGCTTGATACCCGACCCACAACGTGCCAGAATTCCGTGTCGCCGGCCTGCCCATTTGGACAGCGGCTCCCGGTGGGGGCGGCACGGGCGGCTGCGCGGGGTCTGCGGCCAAGGAGATTGCTGATGAAGGTCGTCCCGCTAGGCGAAAATGTGGTGGTCAAGCGGCTCAGCGCCGAAGACAAGACTGCCGGCGGCATCTTTCTGCCCGACAATGCGCGGGAAAAGCCTCGCCAGGGGCGCGTGCTGTCGGTGGGCGACGGACGCCTGCTGGCCGATGGCGGGCGTGCCGCCCCGCAGGTCAACGAAGGAGATCGCATCCTGTTCAGCACGTACGCCGGCTCGGAGGTGCTCGTCGACGGCGAGGAGTTGCTGATCATCAGCGAATCCGAAATCCTCGCCATCCTCGACTAAAACCCGCGTGCCGGAGCTTCCAGCCACTTGAACCTGGCCAGTTGCCGCCGACCGCAGCCCCGGTATTCTTCCTTCTGCTGCCCACTGCCTTCAACAAGAGGTACAATGGTGATGGAGCGGAACGCTATCGCTGAAGGAGGCCTTGCCTTGTCGAAACCATCGAAGCTGGGGCGGCTGCCCCGCGAGTGGACTGTCCTCATGGCGGCTCCCATCCTGGTCGCGGCCGTGTTCGCGACCGCCTTTGCGGCGGAGCCTGCCAGCCAACCAGACCCTGCCAGCCAACCAAACCCTGCCAGCCAGCCGGGTCAGGACGAGAAGCGGGCGCTCGCCGCCGAGCCCTGGGATACGAGGCAGGCCGAGCAGGCCGTCACCAGGGCAATCAACTACCTGCGGCTGAAGGGGCAGGCCGACGACGGCTCGTTCAGCCGGCAGGCGGGTCCGGCCGTGACCGCGCTGGTGACGACGGCCATCATGCGCAACGGGCGGACGTTGAACGATCCGCTGGTGGCCAAGGGACTCAAATACGTGGAAGGCTTTGTTCAGCCCGATGGGGGGGTGTATCCGAAGGACAGCCTGTACCAGAACTACGAGACGTGCCTGGCGATTCTCTGCTTTTCGGAAGCCAACCAAGACGGCCGCTACAACGAGCTGATCAAGAACGCCGACCGCTTTATCAAGGGTCTGCAGTGGGACGGCGAGGAAGGGCACGACCAGGCGAGCATGAGCTACGGAGGCGCCGGCTATGGCGGGAACAAGCGGCCCGACCTGTCCAACACCAGCTTTCTGATCGACGCCTTGAAGGCGGCCGGCAACGGACCGGACGACGAGGCGATGCAGAAGGCGTTGATCTTCGTCTCCCGCTGCCAGAACCTGGAGACCGAGCACAACACGTCGGCTTTTTCGGCCAAGAACCCCGACGGCGGGTTTTATTACACCGTGGCGGCCGGGGGCTCGAGCCAAGCCGGCCCGACCGAGACCGGCGGCCTGCGCAGCTACGGATCGATGACCTATGCCGGCCTGAAGAGCATGATCTTTGCCGGAGTCGGCCCCGACGATCCGCGGGTCCAGGCGGCAGTCGAGTGGTTGCGCAAGAACTACTCAGTCGAGACCAATCCGGGCATGGGCGACGCGGGGCTGTATTACTACTACCACACGTTCGCCAAGGCCCTGGATGCCCTGGGGCAGAGCGAATTCGTGGATGAGGACGGCACTCGGCACAACTGGCGCGCCGAGCTGGCCGCCGAGCTGGTCAGCCGCCAGCAGCCCGACGGCTCGTGGATCAACGAGAACAACCGCTGGCTGGAGGGAGAGGCCAACCTCGTCACCGGCTACGCCCTGCTGACGCTCTCCTACTGCCTGAAATAAAGGTTCTTCCGCAGAATCTGTGGGTGGGTTCGGTTAAACAATGAGCTTCTGCGGAATCTGCAGGTGTAGGTAGAGGTCGAAAGTACGGGTTCCTCTTCTCTGCTCGGGGG
>JBBDNX010000384.1:0-4219 GCA_040877345.1 Pirellulales bacterium | reverse complement strand
GGATCACGTCCAGCCGCGTCACCTCGCCCCGAAAGCCTGGCGCCTGCGAAAGGTAAATGGCGGTCGATTGCGGGTGCTTGCGGGCCGCCAGCTTTCGCCGGCCCGCCGCGCTGAACGGGTTGAAAAGTCCCGGCCGATCGCCGAGCGGCTCGGCCAGGCTGCGCACGCTCTGCACGCCCGGCAGGTCGTACAGCAGCTTGGTCAGCCGGGCGATCTCCTGCTCCTGTTCGGGAGTGTCGAACACGGCCCCCTCTCGATGGGCCAAGATCGTCACCGGACCGGTGTCGCCCGCATAAAAGTGCCGGCGGAGCAGGCGCGTCCCTTGAACGCTGGGCCGGTCGTCCCGCAGCTCGCCCAACAGGTCGTAACTCACGTCGACGGAGAGGCCCCGCCAGGCCAAGGGCGACAACACAAACAGGCTTGCCAGCAGGATGGTGCCGGGCCGCGCGATGATGGCCCGGCTGGCGAAGTCCCAGAAGCCGCCAAACAGGCCGCCGTTGACCGGCGCCGTCCCGCGCGCCGCCTCGCCCCCCGGCCGGGAAAGAACACTGCCAAACGGCCAGAACACCGCGCCGCCCACGGCCCGCAGCAGGGCCGGCGCCAATGTCAGGCAGGCGGCCAGCGCAACGGCCAGGCAGAGGCCGATGGCCGGCCCGCTGTTGCGGTATTTTTCGAAATCGGCAAAGAACATCGTCGACAGGCCCAGGATGGTCGTCAGCGCGCTGCCGGCCAGCGCCTCGCCCACGTGCCCTAGGGCCCTGGCAACCGCTTGTTTCGAGTCGAAGCCCGCTTCGAGCTCCTCCTTGTAGCGGGAGATCAGAAACAGGCAGAAGTCGGTGCCCGAGCCGAACAAGATGACGACCACGAAGATCTTGGTCGTCTTGAAGACTTTGAAATCGAGCCACTCGAGCCCTGCCACCCGGTGGGCCTGGGTCAGCAGGGCCACCATGTCCAGCGAAACCGCCACGGCCACCGCGATCGTGGCCAATGGAATCAGCACCAGCACGGGTGCGCGGTACACCAGCAACAAGATAACCACCACCAGCACGACCGTGGCCACCTCCGTGTTGCGGACGCTCTGGGCCGCCGAGGCGAGCATATCGCCCCCAATGGCCGCCGATCCCGTCACGCCCAGCCTCAGCCCCTCCGGCAGGCGCTCGAGCTGCCGGGTCTGTTCCAGGACCTGCTCGACTTTCTCGAGGGCCTGGATGTTGCTGATGGCCATGAACTCATGCTTGAAGAGCAGCACGGCCAAGGCGGCCTTGCGGTCGGGACTGACCAGCTTCTTGCCGATGACCTCGGTCCAGGGGGTCCAGACCTCCATGATTTCCAGCCCATGATCGCCGCCGGGCTGAAACTGCTGGGCCAGATGGTCCAGCACGCGGCGGTCGTCGGACGACAATGGACGGTCGGAGCGGGCAACGACCAGCACAAGTTGGCTCTTCGAGCGGTTGCCGGGAAAGGCCCGAGCCAGCAGGCGCTCGCCCTGGACGCTGGTCATCCGAGCCGGGAGATAGGCCAGGTCGCCGTCGTGCGTTACGTCGTCCCAGGGGAGGGCGGCGTAATCCACGCCCACCGCCAGGGCGGCCCAGGCGATAATCACCAGCACCCAATGTCGAGCAACAAAACCGCCGAGCCGCTGGTACATGGCCACTTGCGCCTAGGTTGCCGCCGCGCCGATAATGCATCCCTACCCGGGTGCGCCAACTCGCATAAGCCGTGCCCACCATGGGAGGTTACCCCGGCAATTTCCGCGAGGCAGGCCTTGATGGTACCGGCGCTGGGCAAGCAATCCAAGGGTACCCGGAGGCAGCGTGCCCGAACTCCGGTTGAGTCTCAAGCTACAGCAAGGGCGGCGTTAGCGGGAAATGAGGCCCCCCTGCCTTCCGGTTCTGACCCTGGACGGCGTGGGAACGCCATCCTACGGACCCGTGAACCGCCATCCTACGAACTCATGGCTGGACGGCGTGGGAAGCCCACGGACCCGGCTGGGACGGCGTAGGAACGCCGGTGGGCAAGTGCTTGCCTAAACGGCCCAGTCTGGATATACAGCGCAGACGGAAAACTTGCTGGCAACTAAGAGCCCGAAAGGAGTGGTCCATGAAACGCGGCATGTTTGCGCTACTGGTGTTGGCGGGTCTATTGGCGGTGGCCCAACCAGCGATGGCCTTTCACCGGCACGGCTGCCGCGGCAGCCATTGCGGCCGCTTCTTCGCCGGGCGGCACGGCCACGGTGGCTGTCCGTATGGCGGCTGCGGGCAGGGTGCGGCCTATCCCGCCGCCTACGCCAGCATGTACGGCCAGTTCGCCAGCTACTATCCGAACCCGCCCCCGATCGCCTACGGCAGTGCCCGCATCGTCCGTGCGGCGTCGGCGGCGCGCGTCAACGGATATCGCTATCCGAGCTATGGCTTCGGATATCCGATGGCCTACCCGGGCCGTCCGTATTTCCCAAGTGATTGGTCCGGCTATGGGAGCTACCGCTCCGCAGCCGGATCGTGGTACGGCAGCCGGTGAGGCGGGAAGCCGTCAGCGGCTGGCCGGTTGCAGCCGAGCTTCGCGCAGGGCGGCTTCGAAGGCCGCGTCGCTGCCGATTGAGGGGGCGTGCGCGACGGTCTCGCCGATCGCGGGACGAGCAGCTTGTTGGACGAGCACGTCGGGCTGGACGCCGACGTCGCTGTACGCTCGGCCCTTGGGCGAGTAGAACTTGGCGGTGGTCAGCCTCAGGCCGGAGTTGGCCAAGGTGAGCGGGAAGATCCCCTGCACCGACCCCTTACCGTAGCTGCGTCCCCCGACGATGCGGCCGCGGCGATGGTCGCGGATGGCTCCGGCAAAAATCTCGCTGGCACTGGCGCTGTCGCCGTCGATCAGCACGACGAGGGGCATCCGCCAGGTGCCGGCCTGCCGTGCCGAGTAGGTGAAGTCTTCCTGGGGGCTGCGGCCGCGGGTCGATACGATGATGCCGCGGTCGAGGAACCTGTCGGCCACGTCGACCGCCGTATTCAGGAGGCCTCCCGGGTTGCCCCGCAGGTCGATGACCAGGCTTTTCATGCCGGCGGCGTGCAGACTGCGCAGGGCAAGATCGAGGTCGCGCGAGGTGGTCTTCTGGAAGCAAGTGAGCTTGAGGTAGGCGATGCCCAAGGTCTCATCGACGATCCGCGCGTCGTCGATGCTGGGCACGTCGACGTGCTCGCGGCGGATCCGCAGCGTGCGCGGGGCGGTGCCGGCCGAGGCGGCGGTGACTTCGACCCAACTCCCCTCCTTGCCCTGGAGGAGGTTGGCGGCCTGGTCGGTGGTCAAATCGGCGGTTGAGGCGCCGTCGACCGCGACAATCCGGTCGCCGGCACGGATGCCGCCCCGTTCGGCCGGGCTTTGCGGGATCACCTTGACGATCGCCAGCGCGCCGTCGGCCGCCTTCAACTCGATGCCCAGCCCGACGAAGTTTCCCTCGATCTGGGCATAGACTTCGTTGAGCTGACCGGCCGTGAGGTAGGTGGAGTAGGCGTCCAGGGAGTTGCCGGCCGCGCAGGTGTACTCGACGATGGCCACGGTTTCGCTGAGACCCAAATGTTCACGGCTCAGGCGTCCGGCCGCGGCAGCGACGGCCTGGGCGGCCTGGCGGCTGTCGACCGGCGCGCTGGGCAGCAGCGAGCGGAACTGCCGGCGGAAATGGTCGATCTGTGCCTTGGGAACGTGGGGCAGATTCGTTTCCAGGAAGAGGGGGTCGGACAGGGCCACTTCGAATCCGCGGGAGCCATGTTCGACGAGTCGCCGCCAGTCGGGCGACTCGACGTAGTGCGACTGGATTTTGAGGAGCACTTCGCCATATAGATTCAACGCGTCGCGGGCCGACATCGCGGCCAGCGACTGGCGGAAGCTGTTGTCCGCGTAGCGCCGCCCCAGATCGTAATGGGTGCGGCTCAGTTGCAGCCGTTGTTGGATCAGGCCCCGTTCGGCCTGCAGTGGATGGTCGGAATCGCGGTCGGCTGGCTCGGGCAGGTCGGCGGGCAGGCCATGGGGGAACTGCCGCAGCGCGTCTTCGTACAGCGTGAGCGCTTCGCCCCAGCGGCGCTGGGTTTCGAGCAGGCGGCCCCGGTCGAGCAGGGCGTCGATGGCCGACGACCTGAGGCTGGCCGGCGCAATGCGGACGGTTGAAGGCTGCTGGCCCCAAGCGACCAGCGGAAGAGAGGCGAACCAGGCAACGAGCCAGAAGACGCCG
>JBBDNX010000383.1:0-4225 GCA_040877345.1 Pirellulales bacterium | reverse complement strand
GGCCGATCTCGATTTATCTCGATATGTCGGGTCTTCGCTGATACGGATCGGTTTGGGGGAATTTCAAATCGATCTAAGCTTCATGCGAGTTGATGGAGATCCGCCCGGCATCACGGTACGGGGCGCATGGCAGCTTCGAGATTCGTCCGACAATCTGATCGACCAGGCGACCGAGAATCGCGCTCGCGAATCATATCGACTTCACAAACTTCTAGGTCGCACCGTAACGAGCTCGTCGGTCGATGCACCGCTTTCGTTCAGTTTGACCTTCGACGACGGTCACCGATTGGAGATTCTCGACGATTCCACTCAATACGAATCGTTTTCGATCGGCGACATCATCGTTTAGCGGCCGTTTGCGACCACCGGCCGCCGCCCCTATGATGGCCCTATGGCCGCCTGTCAATACGAATTCGACGTTCTCGTCATCGGTGCCGGGCATGCCGGCACCGAGGCTGCTTGTGCGGCCGCGCGGTTGGGTGCGAAAACGGCGCTACTGACGACCAATTGCGACACCGTCGGGCAGATGAGCTGCAACCCGGCCGTCGGCGGAGTGGCCAAGGGGCAGATCGTCCGCGAAATCGATGCGCTGGGCGGCATTATGGCTCGCGCCACCGATGCCACCGGCATCCAGTTCCGCCTGCTCAACCGCCGCAAAGGCCCGGCCATGCACAGCCCACGGGCGCAGGCCGACAAGAAGGCGTACCAGCAGGAGATCAAACGGCTGGTCGAAGAACAGCCCGGCCTCAGCCTGCGGCAGGAGGTGGTCGAAGATTTATTGACCGATCATGGGCCGCTCGGCCAGACGCCCCGAGTCAGCGGCGTCCGCGTGCGAGGCGACGCCGTCTACCGCGCGCCGGCCGTCGTGCTCACCACCGGCACGTTCCTGCAGGCGCTGATGCACACCGGCGAAGCCAAGACGCCGGGCGGCAGGGCAGGGGAGTCGACCACCGCCGGCATCTCCGCCGCCCTGGTGCGGCTGGGCTTCACACTGCGGCGGTTCAAAACCGGCACGCCCCCCCGCGTCAACGGCCGCACCATCGACTACACCCAGACCGAGCTGCAGCCGGGCGACGACGAGCCGCAGCCGTTTTCGTTCCTCACCGAAAAGCTGCAGGTCGAACAGTTGCCCTGCTGGATCACGCACACCAACCCGGCGGCCCACGAGCTGATCCGCGCCAACCTGCACCGGGCCCCGATGTACAGCGGGCAGATCACCTCGAGCGGGCCCCGCTATTGCCCGTCGATCGAGGACAAGGTGGTCCGCTTCGCCGAAAAAGAGCAGCACCAGTTGTTTTTGGAGCCGGAAGGCCGGCAGACGCGGGAAGTTTACATCAACGGCATCTCCACCAGCCTGCCGCGCGACGTGCAAGACGCCCTGCTGCGGCTGGTGCCGGGGCTGGAGCGGGCCGAGATCATGCGCTACGGCTACGCGGTCGAATACGATTTTGCGCCTCCGGAGCAGTTGCGGCCCACGCTCGAAACGAAGCGGGTCGCCGGCCTCTACTTTGCCGGACAGCTCAATGGCACCACGGGGTACGAAGAGGCCGCCGCGCAAGGCCTGCTGGCAGGTGCCAATGCGGCCTTGAAGCTGCGTGGCGGGCAATCGTTGGTGCTCGATCGCGATCAGGCGTACATCGGCGTGCTGGTCGACGACCTGGTGACGCGCGGCGTCGATGAACCGTACCGCATGTTCACCAGCCGGGCCGAACACCGGCTGCTGCTGCGGCACGACAACGCCGACCGCCGGCTTACGCCGCTCGCGCATCAGCTTGGGCTGGTCGAGCCGGCGCGCTGGCGGCGCTTCGAGCAAAAGGCGGCCGAGATCGCCGCCGTCCAGCAGGTGCTCGAAACCACTCGCCATGGGCAGGACTCGCTGGAGCGGCTGCTGCGCCGACAGGAAACCACGTGGACCGACCTCGTTCCCCACGCACCCCAGTTAGCCCAGGTATCCAAGGAGGTTGCCGACCAGGCGCTGTTCGACGCCCGTTACGCCGGCTACATCGCCAGGCAGGAGATCGAGGTCGCCCGACAGCGCCGGCTGGCCGACAAGCGGATACCGGACAACTTCAATTTCGCGGCCATCGGCCAGCTCCGCGCGGAGGCCCGCGAAAAGCTGTCGCGAGTTCAACCGACCAGCCTTGCCCAGGCGGGACGCATCAGCGGCATCACGCCCGCCGACCTGGCCTTGGTCATGGTGCATCTGGGCTAAGTGCGGACCCGTCGCGGAGCGGGTGGACCACGCACAGACCTTGCAGACCCGTCGCGGAGCGGATGGGCCAACTTACGGCGCCGCGAGTTTTCGGCAGGCGACCGTCATCAAAACGATTCGCCCCATGCGGGCACGCGAAGCGTTGAGGTAGCCTCGTCGTCCCGCAAAAAGCGCCCCATTCGCCGTGCCGCGCGCCTGCCGCTGGAGGGAAATCAGCCATTGTGGCCGCTCCACCCGTCGACCCTTCTTCGTCCCGGCTGCGGCGATGTTTTTTCTAAGTCCTTTGGTTCTCTTCGCTTAGGTGGAAAATACTCGTATTGACTCGACTTCAGGGATGATTATAATTCCGACGCGCGGCAAACTCGGTAAGCTTGGCAGGTGCGGATAAGCTTATCGAATGCATAAGGGCAGGGGGCTAAATGCTTTACGTATGCGTTGCAGTTTGCGGACACAGCGTGCTAAGGCTAAGTTCTGCTTTTTGGCGTCACACGGAGGAATAGGAGCTCCCTGTAAACTTGCCGGCCCGCGACCTACGGATGGTCGCTTTGGGGGCCGTTTCAGGCGCACGGAGTCCCGCTGAAACTAGCCTGACCATCGGCTAGGAAGAAGGGTGGTTTAGCAAAACATGAAAACTGTGTTCACTACGGGTGAAGCGGCCAAGATCTGCAAGGTCAGCCAGCAGACGATCATTCGCTGTTTTGATTCGGGGCAGCTCAAGGGGTTCCGTGTGCCGGGCAGCCGGTTCCGCCGGATCCCTCGCGAGCAACTGTTCCACTTCATGCGCGACAACGGTATCCCGACCGATGCCCTGGAGAGCGGCAAGCGCAAGGTGCTCATCGTCGATGACGACGAGGAGCTGGTCGAGTTGATCTCCGACGTGCTGGAACGCGACGGACGCTTCGAGGTCCGCAGCGCCAACAACGGCTTCGACGCGGGCATGATGGTCAAGGACTATCGCCCCGATCTCATCGTGCTCGACGTCATGCTGCCCGACATCAACGGCAAGGAAGTTTGCCAGCGCGTCCGCAGCGACAGCACCATGGACGAAGTCCGCATCATCTGCATCTCCGGCATGGTCGAAGAGGACAAGATCGACGATCTCAAGGCCTCCGGGGCCAACGATTTCATGCACAAGCCGTTTGAGGTCGAGGCCCTGGTCGAGCGGATGTGCCAGTTGCTGGACATCGAAACGGTTACCGCGCGGTAGCCAGGGCAGGGGTTCCGTTCGTCCCGTCCGCCTCGAAGAGCCATGATCTGGTCGCCCTGCCTGTCCTTCGGCGCCGGATGCGGGTACTTGCCCTGGTCCGATTCTGCGGCCGCCGCGGTGGCAGAGTGGTTGTTGGGCCAGGCCGCCGCGGACGGCACCGGGGCCGCCGATCCGTTGGAAGCTTGCATCGCGGCCGACCCGGGCCTCGCCTGGTGGATTCACTGCCAGGCCGCCCGGACATGGGAAGGGCCGCTCACGGCCGGCCGCCTGGCGGACTGGTTGTCGAAGCGTGCTCGCGGCTTGTTGAGCTGGCAAGGCGATGGTTTGCCGGCTGTTGGAGTCGAGAAGCTTCTCCGGCAGTGTGGCCCGTTGGCCTCAACCGCCGTGCGAACCGGCCTGCTGGCGCGCCGGCTCTTGCAACCCGACGACTCGGCCGGCGATGAAGCCTACCTGCTGGGGCTGTTGACCGGATCGGCCGATTGGCCCGTCCTTCTCGGTAACCCGGCCGGCGAGCCGCTGAGCGCCATCCAGGCGGTGCCGCTATCGAGGGTTGTTACGTTGCCCTTGGGCGAGTCTCGGGCCGCCGCCGCGGCAAAGCAGGCCTGGAGCATCGTGGACGGCGGCGCCGCGGCAGGCGCGGCGCCCGACAACGCCATGGCGGACATCACTGAGTCGGACGCAGCGGGCGCGCGGTGGATGGAGACCGTGGCGGGCGCGGGCCGCCTGTTGCCGCGGCTGGCCGCCTGTCTGGCCCGCTTGGATTGCCTGGAACAAGACTTCCAGCGGCAACTCGAAACGGAGAAGCT
>JBBDNX010000382.1:0-4225 GCA_040877345.1 Pirellulales bacterium | reverse complement strand
CAGCAACCCCTTTGCCGATGAGGATGCGCAGACCGATCCCGTCTTCAAGGAACACTGCATCCAGAGCACCTATCATCCCACCTGGGACAAGATCTACGGCGACCCCGCCGAGCCGGCCACGTCGATCGTGTTTGGCGAAAAAGGCTCAGGCAAGACGGCCATGCGGCTGCAGATCGTGCGGCACCTGACCGACTACAACCGCGCCCATCCCCAGGGCCGCTTGTTCGTCGTCGAGTACGACGACTTCAACCCCTTCCTCGACCGCTTTCGCGACAAGCTCGGCCATCGCAAGCGGCGGCCTGAGCAGGTGCTCTCGCAGTGGAAGCTGTGGGACCACATGGACGCCATCCTTTCGCTGGGCGTGACTCAACTGGTCGATCGCATCCTGGAGGCGCCGGGGGCCGGACGCAAGCCCGGCGACGTGGGCCAGCTCGAGGCGGCCGTGCTCGACCGGCACCAAAGCCGTGACCTGTTGCTGCTGGCGGCCTTCTACGACCAGTCGTCGGCCGAAACGTTCCGCCAGCGGTGGCACCGGCTGCGCCGCAAGCTGCGTTACTCCACCTGGCGCTCGAAGTGGCCGCTGGCTGTGGGCATCCTCTCGGTGCTGGTCGTGTTCGGGCTGATCGTCGGACTGCAGCAATGGGACTGGCTGGCCAGCCCCTGGCCGTATCTCTTCGCCGCGGCCGGCTGGGCGCCGTATGCCTGGCGGGCCTGGACCTGGTACTGGCGGGCCAAGGGCATCACGCGGCAGTTGCGGGTGGTGAACCACGAGGCCAACGCCTTGCGGCAGGTGCTGATGAACTTCGCTTCGGACGAGATCATGAGCCAGCCCCTGCCCAACAAGGAGCGGACCGACGACCGCTTCGAGCTGTTGGTGAAGTTCCAGGGGGTGCTGCGGTCGCTGGGGTTCGCGGGCGTCATTGTGCTGGTCGATCGGGTCGACGAGCCGCACCTGGTCAACGGCTCTCCGGAGCAGATGCGGGCCCTGTTGTGGCCGCTCTTGGACAACAAGTTCCTCAAGCATCCGGGCCTGGGGTTCAAGCTGCTGCTGCCCGTGGAGCTTTCGTACTTTATCGACCGCGAAGACCGCGATTTCTACCAGCGGGCCCGGTTGGACAAGCAGAACCTGATCCCGTCACTGCAATGGTCGGGCGAGGCGCTGTACGACGTGGCCAATGCGCGTCTGAAGGCCTGCGCGGCCGACGGCAAGTCGCCGGCGCTTCGCGATCTGTTCGAGCCCTCCGTGAGCGACCGCCGCCTGATCGAAGCCCTGCGCACGCTGCGGGTGCCCCGCCACCTGTTCAAGTTCCTCTACCGGGTGTTCGTCTCGCACTCCAACGCCTACACCGACGAGAACCCCTCCTGGAAGATCTCCGGCGAAACGTTCGAGTCGGTGCTGGCACTCTACCAGCGCGACCAGGAAGCCTACGACCGCGGCCTGGGCGTCGCCTGAAGGGCGGCCTTGACCGGGAAACGCCTTCCTGCGAGACTTCGCCCCCTCGGATGATCGTTTCTTGCACAGGAGGTGCATTCGATGCAGCGCTGCTGGACAATGGGGACGGTGCTAGCATGCGTTCTGGCCGGTTGCTCCGGTTCGGGCGACGAGAAGCAGGCCACGGCGACGGCCGGCTCCAAGGCGGCCCAAGCCAAGCCGGCGAAGGCCCAGGGGCCGGATACGGCGGTTTTCGACTTCCTCGAAGCGGTCCGCACCGGCAACGATTCCAAGGCCAACGGCATGCTGACCCAACTGGCCCGCCAGAAAACGGCTGAGCTCGACATGGTCGTCGCTCCGCCGGGCAGCGACACGGCCAGCTTCGAGGTGGGTGGCGTCGAGATGATCACCGAAGGAGACGAACGCGGCGCGCACGTGACCTGCAAATGGACCGACGTGGGCGAGGATGGCCAGCCGCACACCGACGAAATCATCTGGATGCTGCGCGAAGAGCCCGAAGGCTGGCGGATTGCCGGCATGGCCACCCAGATCTTCGACGAGGAGCTGCCACTGCTGCTGAATTTTGAAGATCCCCAAGACATGATGCGCAAACAGCGGATGGCGGAGGAAGAGATGGAGCGCCGCAGCCGCCCTGAAACCCAGGAAAGCCGCCAATCCAGCAGCGAGGACCCCTTCCGCAAGTAAGTTGCGGCAAAGAAAAAACTTAAGCGCTCGACTGGCCCCCGCTACAGGGGGCCATTTTTTTTGCGCATTTTTCCCGGACTCCCATTGACCGCCGCATGAAATTCTGGACAATCAGCGCAGCACGCCTAAAGCCCCAATCCAGCCCAGGGCTCACAAATTATCGTTTTGGTCCTTGACATCGCTCTCCGCAGTGATAATTTAAGCAACCTAACCTGTGCATTCGTGTCTATAGTGCGCAATCGTTAAGCTCGCGAGGGGCGGCCTGGCGCTAGGCCGACACAGCACAGTTCACCCGAGTTCCTTCCCTTTGGACGGCCGTCACAAGGGGGGAAAACTAAGCGACGGCCAGATTTTCGGTTTCGGGCTCTTACGGTACCTGTTTAGTTTTGGAGGAATCTAGGATGAATCGTGCAATGGTGTTTGGCATCGCGATCTTTTTCGCGGTGGTCGGCATCGCCCTGATGGGCGGCGACAACCAGGTGTTAGCCGGGCATGGCTGTGCCGGCTGCGATGGCGGCGGCTGTCATGGATGTCATGGGTGCGACGGGTGTTATGGTGGCTGCGACGGCTGCGCCGGCGCGTGCGACGGCTGCGAGGGCCGACGCCGCGGTGGGCTGTTCCAGCGTCATCGGCGGAGCCGCGGCTGCCACGGTTGCAATGGCTGCGCTGGCTGCCACGGCTGCAATGGTTGCCACGGTGCACCCGCTTGCGCCGGTTGCCACGGCTACGCTCCGCACGACGACGTGGGTCCGCCGCCGGGCGACGTCGACGCCCCCCCGCCGGCTCCGGAAGGCGCCCCCGAGGCGCGGATCCAGCGCGGTTTTCGCCGGGTCAGCTTCCGTCGCTAGACGTTTGATGGAAACCGGCCACCCGCGGGTGGCCCAGGTTGCAAGTGGTTTCATGGCCGGATCTCCCGTGCGGGTGATCCGGCTTTTATTTTTTTGACGTGCTCGGCGGTGGCACCCGGCTTCTATCCCGGCGTCAACCCCTCGACCACTCGCCTTGGCGCGAGCTAAGCTAGTCAGGCATTCCAGCCGCCCAACCCCGCGCGCCCCAGCCGTTCGCCTTCCATGCACGCCAGCGCCCCGCCATCTTGTACCAGCGACCCAGCGCCGAGCTGGTCCGAAACCACCCGCACCGTCGTCAGCTTCCTCTTGTTCCTGCACTTCTTTGCCCTGGCCGTCGGCTTCACTTCCAACACCTGGAGCCCCTCGCCGCTGCTCGTCAGGCTGCGCGATGTCCCGCCGGTGCGGCCTTACCTGCAACTGCTGGGCTGGGATGTGCCGTGGCTGGGCCTCTACAGCCTGACGCACGCCGCGGAGGACGATACCGATCACACGCTGGCAGCCGAGCTGAGAATGGCCGACGGATCATCTCGCGAGATTGTGCTGCCCGGGCCCGACGTGCGCCTGCCGGAGCGGAAGCGGCGCTTCACCCGGCTGGCCGCCACCGTGGGGGAGTTGGCCGGCAATTCCACGGTCGAGAGCATCCTGCCGCAGGCGATCGCCGCCCATTTTGTCGGCCAGTACGGGGCGGCCGGCGGTACGATCCGCTGCCGGCGGCATTTTTTGCAGCCGACCGAGGCCGTGCTGCGGTCGGGCCGGGACGAAATCGCTCCATACAGCCGCGAACAGACGCTTTACGAGGCCCGGATACTCGTCTCCGACGGCCTGGTCGAGCTGCTCAAGATCGAGTCGGCGGCCGACGTGGCTCCGCCCGCCGCGGCCACTCCCGCCACGCCATGAGGGGCGCATGAGGCAATACCTGGGCGATCTCAGCCGGAGCTTCGGCCAGGCTTGGAACCGGTTCTGGTTCACGCCGCGCGATCCGTTGGTTCTCTCGGTGATCCGCGTGGCTGCCGGCTTGGTGGCCCTGTACCTGGTGGCCAGCTACACCCCGGACCTGGGACGGTTTTTCGGGCCAGGCGGCTTGCTGCCCGTGGAGACGGTCGAAACGCTTCAGCGGCCAGACCCCGAGACGATGCCGCGCCGCTGGCGCTTCTCGTACTTGGACTACATGCAGTCAGGCTCGGACCTGTGGCTGGCCCACGTTGCCGGGCTGGCGGTGCTGGCCCTGTACACGGTCGGC
>JBBDNX010000381.1:0-4246 GCA_040877345.1 Pirellulales bacterium | reverse complement strand
GCCCCGGTGCTGAGCACGAGCGAAAGCCCGGGGGCCGGCGCGGTGGTGGGCAAGCAGGCGCTGGAAGCGGGTCCCGTGAGCCGCGGCTACACCGAGGAGATCGAGCACTTTGCCTGGTGCATCCGCAACTTCGATTACGAGAGCAACCAGCCCAAGTGCCATCCGGAAGTGGCCCTGGCCGACGCGGTGATCGCCTTGACGAGCAACCTGGCGATGAGCGCGGGGAACGAGGGCCGGCGGATCGAATTCAAGCGGGAGTGGTTCGATATCGACAGCGACGCGACGCCCGACGGCGAGAAGCCGTCGACGGCGGTTTAACCGCAGCAGACTGAGCAGGAGCCGACCGTGGAAAAGTGGCCGATTGGCGTGTTCGCCAGCATCGACGCGGGGCTGGGGGTGAAGCTGGAGGTGGCCCGCGAGCTGGGTGTGCCGACCATCCAGCTCCATGCGCCGGCCAAGGCGACCCGCACGCCCGAGCAGGCGGAGCGATTTCTGAAGCGGCTGGACGAGGCGGGAATCACGCTGACGGCCGTCTTTGGCGGGTTCGAGGGAGAAAGCTACGCCGACATTCCCACGGTGATCAAGACCATCGGCCTGGTTCCACCGGAGACCCGCGCGGCGCGGACCCGCGAGATGAAGGAGATCTCCGACTTTGCCCGGCTGCTGGGTTGCGACGTGGTGGCCCTGCACCTGGGCTTCGTGCCCCACGATTCCAGGGACCCGCTGTACACGGAGGTGCTGACGGTGACCCGCGAGGTCTGCGATCATTGCCGCGGCAACGGCCAGGCGCTGCACCTGGAGACCGGGCAGGAGCCGGCCGACACGCTGCTGCGATTTATCCAAGACGTCGAGCGCGACAACCTGTTCATCAACTTCGACCCGGCCAACATGATCCTGTACGGTTCCGGCGAGCCGATCGAGGCCCTGCGCAAGGTGGGCCGGTACGTGCGCAGCGTCCACTGCAAGGACGCCACCTGGGCCACGCGTCCGGGCCAGGAGTGGGGCGCCGAGGTGCCGCTGGGCCAGGGCGACGTCGGCATGGAGCAATACCTGTCGACGCTGGCCGAGATCGGCTACAGCGGACCGTTGACCATCGAGCGCGAGATCGCCCAGGAGCCCGAGCGGCAGAAGGCGGAGATCGGCCAGGCCCTGCGGTTGCTCGAGGAGCTCAAGGCCAGGCTGGCCTAAGCCGCCGCCATTTTCTCTTTTGGTGAAAGGACCACCCCCGATGCCCAAGTTCTCGATGTCCGTACCGCACACGCTGGGCCGCGAGCAGGCCACCGAGCGGCTGAAAGGCCTTCTGGCCAAGATCAAGGAGCGTCACAAGGACCAGGTTTCGAACTTGCAAGAGGAATGGGTGGGCAACCTGCTCAAGTTCAGCTTCACCACGTTCGGCTTCAAGATCGGCGGGGCGACGACGGTGGAGGAGAACGAAGTGAAGCTCGACGGCGAGATCCCGTTTGCCGCCATGATGTTCAAGGGAAAGATCGAGCAGGAGATCCGCGAGTCGCTGAACAAGGTCCTGGCTTGAACCTGCCAACAGTGTCAAGGCAGCACAGTGTCACGGCAGCGCGGCCGCCAGGTCCGAGCTGCCCAGGCCGTCGGCGCTGCCCCCGGCAAAGACGCGGGTGGGCGGGGCGAGGTGCAGGAAGTAGCCGGCCGCTGCGCTCCACATTTCTTTGGACAGCCGGGCCTCGGGCGATTCATTCGGTTCCAGCGGCACGGACCAGACCTCATTGGTGCAGGTCGTGCCGCCTTCCCATACCGGTTTGCCCTCGTGGAGGACGACCGTGCGGCACTCGACCTTTTGGAGCGGCAGGGTGATCTTTTTTCCATCGATGCTGCCGCCGAAAAGTGCAATGCCGCGAAAGCGGCTTATCTCGTACTCGCGAGTTTCGCCCGTGTGTACCTGTACCATGCTGAGCTCGAGCACCACGGGAGCCTGGCCGGTGACAACCTGGATTCCGCTCTGGGACAACTGCCCGACGATGTGCCGGCGAACCTCTTCGGTAAAACCTGGCCTGCCCGGCGGAGTCTGCAGCTTGAGCGATAAACTGAGCGAGGACCCCGGTTGGACGCAAAAGCGGGCCTGCGCTGCCGCGCTTATTTCGGCGGAACCCGGCACGTTGGCCGCCTGCAAGAAACTGGGGCCGCCGCCCGATGGCAGCGCATTCAGGAACCAGTGGCGGCCATCCGGGCTTTGCTCGAGATGCCGCCCCCGGGAGAGCTCGTATTTCCAGATGACGGCGCCTAAAGCGATGTCCACCAGCCAGGCATTGTCCAACAGGAGGTGGTTGTCGCCGCACCAGTGCACGTGCTGGACATGCCGTGGTGGCAGCAGGATCGCCTGCTCGGCCTGGCCCTGAGTGATATCCCAGCAGGAGATCCTCACGCTGGCGTTGACACGCGAGACTACCGCGAAGCGGCGTCCGGCTGGGTGAAATGCCGACGCGGCAGCCCGCGACTCCAGCGCTAAATTGCCCCTGGGCTCACCCCTGAGCGAGTCGAAGAAGCGGTAGCTGTTGTGTGCATGGACGGCCAGGTACTTATGGTTGGGGCTCAAGCTGGGAAACTCCGCGCCCTGCATCATGTAGACGGCACGGCACTGTGGCAGCTTCCACAGCACCAGCGTTTTCGGCTCGTTCATGGTGAGCACGTGGTTGGAATCGACGAACACGGCCGCGGTGACCTTCTCGTGCTTTGTGTCGTGCCGTGCGGCCATCGGATCGGAGCTCCGCGGCGGATTGCGATAGGGGCGCCAGCCGGCCACGTGAGCCGAGTCGTCCAGCCGGTACACGTCGAGCCGGTCGTCCTGCTGTGAAGAGGTATTGAAGCGGTTCGTCTCATCGGCGGTCCTGACCAGGGCGAGCCTGCCATCAGGGCTGAGTGAGACCAGCTCGCCGTGGTAGCGAAGATGGAGGGCGTCCCGGAGCCGCCCCGTCCGAAGGTCGTAGCGATCGAGCCGGACCGCAGCGCCGGTGGCCCGGTTGCCGTCGGCATTCTTACGGTCGTGAGCAGCGAGGCGCGGTGCGACCATGACCAAGGCCTGTGCCACATCGGCCCGAGCCACCATGACGGCCTGAAGCGAACCGTCCTGAGCGCGGATGGGCATGGGCCGCGCGAGCAATCGGTGTCCGGGGGTCGGGGTAGGATCCGCGGTCGCCTGCCAATCGGCGGCCTCGTTCAACGAAACGTTCAGGACCCCTGTCCAGTCGGCCGCGGTCAAGGGAGGCATTCCGAGGTCGGCCAGTTTTCCTCCTGACTCGATGACCGTGGAGGCAGCGGCAATCTGCTGCTGGGGGAGGTTGTATGCGGTCAAGGCGCCCAGGTTTTTTCCGGAGGACAGCATCAGCCGCTCGTCGTCGATCACAACCCTGGGGGCGGCCGGCACGGCGTCGCTGGGAAGGGTCCAGACTGTTTTGCCGATTCGCCGATCGATGACGAAGCGTCCGTAGGCCAGCCAGCGCTTGCGGTCGGGGAACCACTCCAGCGCGCGGCCGCGATAATCGCCGGAAGGCGTCCTGGAGGTCACTTCGGATCCGAGGTCCACTTCGGCGACGACGCGGCCGGATTCGACGTCCCAGCAGATGACCTTCTCGTCGTCGAACCGTTCGAAAAGGGCCGCCAGCTCCAGGCCATCGGGCGAGAAGGCGATCCCGGCGGCCTCCCCATCGGCTGCCACGGGCAATTGGCCGACCAGCCGGCCGCTGTCGAGGTCGTAGAGCCACAGGGTCTTGTCGGACGCGCCAGCCATATAGCGGCCGCCCGGGCTGAACGCCAGGGCCTCGTGGTCGCGCCGCCGCGGCAGCTTGATATCGCGCTCGACTTCGCCGTCGGGCAGGTGCCAGAGCGTGAGCGCGCCGCCGCGGCCGCCGGCCACCAGCCGGTTGGTGCTGGGAAAGGCCAAGGTTTCGAGGAAAGGCCCGACCTCCACTTCACCGAGCGGCTCGTTGCTCTTGACGTCCCAGATGAGGACCTTTGTGGAGGCCATGGCAGTGGCCAGGTAGGCGCCATCGGGACTGATGGCGGCCATCTTTGAAGGCAGCCGCCCCTTGAGCCTCGCCGAGCGGGTCATGGAGCTCAGATCCCAGATCTCCCACACGCCCCCGCCGATTCCGGTGGTGTTGCCCACGGCGATGATCGAGCTGGGGACATCCGGGTAGAGCACGGCGGCCGGACCACCTTTGCCGGGCGCGACGAGCCGGATATTCGCTTGCCGCGCAATCTGCACCGGCGAAGGCGGCGG
>JBBDNX010000380.1:0-4254 GCA_040877345.1 Pirellulales bacterium | reverse complement strand
GACGCACCCCGGCTATTGATTTTCGCCCCGTCCGGGGCTGTTCATGCATGCCCTCTGTAGAATTCCAACCGTACACGGCCCCCTTCGCCTCGAATGTATCCGTCCCGCGGCCTCAGCGTGCCGGGGGCGCCAGCCCCTTTAGCCCACGAAGTGGGCGGCAGTCAATAGCCGGGCGGCGTAAGCCCCCGGTTTGCGGCCCAACGAATCTCTTGTCAGCCCCCGAAGGGTGGCGACAGTGCGCTTCGGGCACGCGGTCAGCGCTGGGCTCGTTCGACGCGGCGCTGAACCGGATACGAACAGACGCTTAATGCCGGATCGAGCACTTCGGGAGCGCCTTCTGCAATGAGCCACCCCGGTAGCGGTGACCCGAGTTCGGCGAACGTCGAGTTCACCAAGCGCCGTCAGCGCCTCCAACTGGATCAACCCGTCATCGCCAACGGCCGTGCCAGGAAGATTCAACTCCGTCAGGGCAGTCAAACCTTTGAGGTGGGCCAAACCCGCATCCGTCACTTTTGTGTCGTCAAGGTCCATTTCAACGAGATTCCGCAGGCGGCCGACGTGCTTCAGGCCGCCGTCACCCACGCGCGTTCCACCGAGCTTCAGGTTCTTGAGTCCACTCAAGCCTTCCACGTTTGCAATGCCTTCATCATCGACTGGGCAATTCGTAAGGTCGAGGATGGCGAGGTTAGTGAAGCCACGCAGATGTTTCAGGCCCGTGCCGGTCACCGCTGTTTCCTCCAAACGTAGGTTCTGAAGCGCGGCGCACCCCTTCAAGTGCAGCAGCCCAGCATCAGTGACTTGAGTCCTGGCAAGTTTTAGCCATCGCAGGCTGGTGAAGTTGGAGAGATGCACCACGCCCGAGTCGCTCACCTGCGTTCCGTCCAGGTCCAGCAACTCGATTCCGCGGTGGTCTGCCAGATGCGCGAGGCCAAAGTCGCCAGTCTGCGTATCGTCGAGGTCCAACCGACGCAGGCGGGGCAGCGCGCCAAGGTGAACGAGGTCGCCGTCGCTGGCGGTGGTGGCCCGAAGATGCACCTCCGCAACATCGAACAAACAATCCACGCCTAACAAGTCGATCAACCAATTGGGTGCCGGTGGTCGCACGGCTTCTGGACTCGATCCTCTATTCCGAGCATCGGCTTCGTAGTCGTAGACGACATGGCCGCCCAACTTTCCAACTGTCGCAACAGCGCGCCGCTGCTTTGCTGCGCCCTGGAGGTGCAGGCCCACCCAAATGGCACAAAGAGTGACCACGATCAGCAAAGTTCCCAGGTTGAAGCGGAACCAACTGCGTTTTGGCTTGAGGCGAATCATCAATTGCTCCCAGCCAGCGAATTTGATTCGGGCCGGCTACGGTCTTGGTACGCCCCGCGCCGGGCACCGTCAAGCAGATGCGTCGGTTGTTCCTTAAGAACCATCGGTCCAGTTCTCTCCCACCCGGACTCCGGCCGCGGCGTCGGCCTCGACGGCTGATTCCGCGCCGGCGCCCAACCGGTTTCCGGACACCAGGTTGCCACGGCCGGTGCCCCGGAAACAGATCGCCGCGGTGCTTTTCTTCTCCAGCCGGCTGTCCAGCACCGTGCAGCCCGTGATGCTCACGTCCTCGGACTCCTCCACGTAAATGCCATGCGGTGCTCCGTCCAGCACCTCGCAGCCGCTGACGGCCACGCGCCGGCACCGCACGATCTCCAACAGCCCCTCACGCACCAGCTCCGGCGCGCCGGCCACCGTGTGCCGGCCGGCCTGGCAGTCGTGAACCAGGCTGCCTGACAGCACAACGTCGTGCGAATCGGCCAGGCGGACGCCGGTGCACAGCTCCTGTTCGCCGTAATCGGGATTGTGGTCGAAACAGTTGGCCGCCAGCACGATGTTTCGCGAGCCGTCGAGCTGGAGGTTGCGGACATGGCCGCTGTAGATCACGTTGCCGCTGACCGTGACGCCGCGGCAGGCCGCCAGGTGCACGTTGATCTCCTGGCTGCCGACCAGGTTGTTGGAGATCGTCCACAGGCCCGCGCGATGGTTGACCTGGGGGTGCTGGCCGATGATCCGCACGTTGGCCCCGCCGGGACTGTACTTGGCCTGGATGGTGTTGCCGACGATCGTCCCCTCGCGGACGGTGGAGCCCTCTTCGGAACAGTCGATCCAGACGTCGGCCGAGGCAGGGGCCTGCGGGTCGTAGTTGTACTCGATGTCATTGCCGGTGATCTGCAGGTTGCGGACCTCGGAGCCGGCAACCTTGATGCCGCCGCCCCGGCAGTAGCTGACGTGACAACCGGTGACGATGGCCTGGTGCAGATTGACGTGATCAAGGAAGATCCCGACGCCCCGGTTGTGTAGATGTGGCAGTGAGTCACCAGCACGTTCCGCGCCCGCCGATGGAGGCGGATTCCGTCCTGAAGCCGCCGCAGCAGCACGCCGGCAAACGTGGACTGCATCGTCCCTTCCAGCAGAAAGCCGCACGCCTCCGGATGGCGGCCCTCGATCTCCAGGTTTTGGACCAGGGGCATACGTTGGCCGGCCCAGGCGGCAGGGACGAAATCGGCCGGATCCGCCGACTTGTCGTGCGTCCCGACCAGGTGAAAGGCGGGGCCCGGACCGGCCATCAGCAGCTTGGCCGTGCCCAGCGACCCATCCATTCCAAAGCGGCCCGTCCGGGCGAGCTCCACCACGATCGTCCGCGTGATCCGGTAGTCGCCGGGTGGAAAGCAGAGCGGGCCGTCTCCCTGCTCGATCGCGTGCTGGATGGCCTCGGTATCGTCGGTCTGGCCGTCGCCGGCGGCACCGAAATCGCGCGGGTTCGACATAAGATTCAGCTTGTTGAAGGCTGTTGGTCAGTCAGGGCTAATCTAGCTTTCTAGTCGGCCAGCCGCACCTGGTTGCCGACCAGGCTGAGAAACTGCGTGCCGAAGTGCTCGATCTCCAGGAAGCCGGCCTGGCCGGCGACCGGCTTGTAGACGTGAAACGTCTTCAGAATGCCTAGCGTGGCCGCACTTTCCAAAGGGCCGACAAAGCTCGTGTCGCGGTCGAGAAAGTGCGGCTGCGACGCCCAGTGCCGCATCTGGCGGTCGTTGAGAAAGTAACAGCCGGAGTGCGGGTTCAAAGCCGGGCTGAACCGCACGCCGGCTCCCAACGTCTCGCCCTCGACGTCGCCGGGGGCCGGCTGCCGGCGAAAGCGGCCTGCCACGTGCGGCGCCAGGTCGCCATCCACGTAGAGCTTGTGGGCCACCACGTAGGCCGGCATCTCGTAGCGGCAGGGCTGCAGCAGGCAATCGGCCGGCGCCAGGTGATCGAACCAGGCCAGCTTCTCAAAGAACCAGGGATCGTGCAGGACCAGGTCGTCTTCCAGGTAGCAGTAGTAGTCGTACTGCCCCAGCGCGTCGCGGAGCACCGCCTGGCACTCGAAGCCCAGCAGCAGCGGCTCGGCCTGCGTGGCATGGTGCCGGTAGAGGTTGGCTGCCACCGGCAACTGGCCCAGCAGGTGCCGGTCGCCTGTCGTCGCGACCACCACGTCGACCTGGTGGCTGAGGGCCTCGTTGGCCGGCACGGCCAGCCGCCGGGCGATGTCCAGAATGCGTTGCCGGCCGCCGAACACCTGGTGTACCGCCGAGATGCAGGCCGAGAGAGCTTGCAGCCGGCGCTGGGGCTTGGCCGTCTGCGAGGCGTAGCGGCCTCCCGGCGTGGGGTGGTAATAGTGCGCGATGGCAAACAGGATCTTCACGCCGGATGGCCTGGTTCGAGAGCGCAAGGCGGCCGCAGAGACAATCGCACGAATGCGGCGATATTTTAGGTGCTGCCGGTGGCCCCTGGAAGCCTGGCACGCGCGACCGCGCTGCGGGGCGCGGTCGATGCAAGGACCCACCAAAAGCTATCGCCGGGGCGGCCGGGCGATTAGACTAATCGGGCATGAGCGGCTGGAAACCTTCAACTCACTTCGGGATGGGTGACTTCGATGATTGGATTGAATCGGACGGCGGCGGCTTGGGTTCGGCTGGGCGCGGCGGCGTTTGTGCTCGGCGGCTTGACGGAGCTGGTCCGCGCGGCGGACGACGAAGGGAGCAAGAAGGCGGCCGGAATCCACTTCAAACGCACGCAGCTCGATCCGACGTTCCGCAGCGAAGGAGTGGCGGTCGGGGACTTTAACAACGACGGCAAGCCGGACATCGCCGCCGGCAGCGTCTGGTACGAGGCCCCGGATTGGAAGATGCATTCGGTCCTGGACGAACCGGCCCAGTACGATCCGCTGAACTACAGCAA
>JBBDNX010000379.1:0-4254 GCA_040877345.1 Pirellulales bacterium | reverse complement strand
TTGCCGCCGAGGAAGCCGAGCCAGCGGAGGGTGGCCCCTCGGAGCTGCGGATGCATCGCACCCTGGCCAGCCACATGAGCCGGCTGCACCTGGGCGTTTACTCCGGCCGCATCACGGCCGTCGCCCGCAGGGCCGGCCGCAGGCTGGAATCGAAACGGCGCAGCGACGATCGCCGCGAGCGTTTGTACATCGATCTCTCCAAGGGGGGACCCAAGCTCAGCTACGAGCTGGGAACCGACGAGCTGGTGATCAGCGTGGAGATCGTGCAAGGCAACCACGTGACGGTCCGGCGCCAGCGGCAAGGCGAATCGAGCTCGCCGGAGCTCGAGCTGAAGCAGCGCGACCACGGGCCGCTGACCTTGACCGTGGGCAGCGGCAGCCAGCGCCGGCAGGTGCAAGGCCCGACCCTCTGGCACCTGCTGCTGGCCGAGCCGGAGCCCAGCCGCAAGGAGTTGATTGGCCTGCTCGAGATCGTCAAGCCTGACTGGCGCCTGCTGGAAACCACGCTGGCGATCGAGGACGAGTTGTTCGAGCTGGCCGCGTCCAGCCAGCCCGTCGACGGGGAGAACTGGCGCCTGCTGGTCGAACAGCTCGGCAGCGATTCGTTCAGCGAGCGGCAGTCGGCCGAGCGCAAGCTGCGCACCTTGGGAAAGGAAGCACTCCCTTTCCTGGCAAGCCTGGACCGCCGCCCGCTCGATGCCGAGCAGCAGTTTCGCGTCCGGTCGATCATCCAGTCGATGGCCGGACCCGCCGGCGACGACACACCCTACAGCGTGGCGGCCTGGACGTTGGCCGATCCCAACATCTGGTACCGGCTGCTGGATCATCCGGACGAGTCGCGGCGGCGAATCGCGGCCGGGCGTCTGACCGAATTGCTGGGCCAGCCGTTGGATTACGAACCGGCCGCCCAGCCGCACGAGCGGCAAGCCCAGCTCGAACGGCTCAAAGCGCGGATGGCCAAGCTGGCATCGCAGACCACATTGCCCCATGGCGACTGATTAGCGATTCCCCGCCGGCAGCCTTTTTCTTGTCCTACTCATCCTTTCCTCCTTCCTCCTTCTGCCTTCCTCCTTCAGCATCAGTCCCACCACCAGGCGGTGCGAGGCGTGCCGGCGGGACGCGATCGCGAGCGTTCGCTGTCCAGCTTGCCAAGCCGGTCGACTTCGACGCCGCCGGGCTCGACGATCGACGAAGTGTCGACGCGCACTCCGCCGCTGACCGCGGCCAGAATGTGTTTCTTGTTGATCACCCGATGATTGACCACCGAATCGACCGTCCGGCTGGGACGCGCCGCCGCCACGACGAACTGGTTCGCGTCGCCAAAGCACAGCATCCGCCAACCGGCCCGGTCGCTTAGTCCTTCGCTCTTCAGCAAGGCCGACACCAGCGCCAGATCGAACACGTTCTGCAGCTCGGCGTAGACCGGGTACTTGGCCGCCAGCGCCGCAAAGTGCTTCGTAAACCGGTGGGCGAACTCCTGGGCCAGCGCGTCGGACTTGCCGGTCGGTACCCGCTTGCCTTCGGCCGTGAGCAACTCTTTTTCGCTGAGCACCTTGACCCCCTGGCCTCGCAGTTCGAACACGTCGCGCTGGGGGCTGGCCCGCAAGGCCTGGTAATTCAGCGTAAACCAGAGGCGCAGCACGTCGAGCGGCGGCGGCGGCTCGCGGCCGGGGGGAACGTGGACCAGGTCCAGGTAGCTGGGCACGTCGAGTGCGCCTTCTTCCAGGCCGATTCCGACCAGCTTCATGTGGTAGTCGGCCTCGACCAGAATCCGCGCCACGCGGCTGGCCGGATCGATGCCGAATACCTTGACGTTCTGCGGTCCCAAGGCGTCGCGCAGTTTCGACAGCCATTGCTTGCGCTGCCCCGGCTTGAGATCGGCCGACGACTGATCGAGGAACGACTGGGCGTTGGCCAGTCCTTCGCGGGTGGGGTCGATCGAGCAGCCGAACAGCCCATCCGGCGAGTCTTCGTAGTGCCGCAGCAGCGCCACCAGGTCCTCCAGCCGCACCGGCGGCCGACCGGTCTCCGCCGACACCAGGCGGTTCTCGCGGTCGCGGGTCCAGTCACCGGCCGGCCCGGCCAGCACAAGATCGCCCGACTCGGGATAAACAAGGATGTACTGAATCCGCTGCAGCCCCGCCATGACCATCATCTCCTCGTCGAGCGGGCGGCCCGAAGCCAGCCGCAACTGGACTTCGCGTTCCAGACGCGGCAGGGAGACTTTCCTCAGCGGCGAAGGCTGCCGGACCTGCCCGTTAGCGCCGGCGGTCCTGGCACGTTGCCGTAAGCTCGACAATTCATTGCCACCCTCGGTGCGCACGGCCGGTCGCATCAGGCCCAAGGCGTCGACCCGCACGCCTCCTTCGAACTCCTGGATGGCACCGGGGCCGCCTACGTCGTCCCAGCTCGTCGGCGCGATCGTCGAAGTGATCAACTCGATCAGCGAATCGAAATCCGGTTCCACTCCGCCGCCCCGCGCGCCGGCCGGTTGGCCCGTGCCGCCGCCGCCCGTGCCGCCGCGGACTGGCTGGTCCGATCCGGTGACGCCCTCAATGGCCCGGCTGCGGACCAGGTCGTCGCGGATTTCGGCCACCGTGGCAAACGAGGCGCCCGCTGCTCCGGAGCGGGCCTGGGCCAAGGCGATCGACTCCAACCAGAGGTCGCGCTCGCGAGGCTGCTCGAGGCTGCCGGCCAACTCGAGGGCTGGAGCGAACTCTCCGGCGGCAAGCTGCTCGGCAAGCAGATCGGCCCCTTCGGCGACAGGCTCGCCGGCCGCGGCGCTGCCTGATAGGACGCTGCCGGATAGGACGCTGCCCGACAGGGCCAACGCCGAAACCAGAACGATGCCAACGCTTGCTCGACACGCAATCATCGCACCGGCGAAGTGCCGGCACCGCGGCTGGGAAGTCTCGCGGCTTGGGATTTGGCAGGCCATGTCGACCCTCCTCTCTGTTCTCAAGAGTCAATAGCCAGCCCATAGCCTCCCAAAAACCTCCCCGGCAAGTCAAGCAAAATGTGGGTAGAAAAACCAGCCGCAGCGCCGCGGTTCCTGGTATCCTGGCTCCTCTCGGACGAGTCGCATCTTGCCCAGCGCCCCACGATCCGTGAGCAACCCGAGGTGAGCTGGGCTGACGTTCCGGTTATCGATGCCAGCGGTGTACGGTAAGGAACAGTAAGGACGGGCACTGAACCAGGGAGCCGACCGTGGCCGAAATATGGACAAGGATGTATCGGTGAGAGGAGGTCCAGTGAGGCAGTGCCGTGACCGCATTGTGGCCGCCGGCCTGCTGGTTGCCTGCTTGATGGGTCCGGGATGGAGGGCCTCCGCCGAAGATTGGCCGCACTGGCGCGGGCCCCAGCGCAATGGTGTCGTGGCCGAGCACTCCGGATTCAAGGGGGGCGAGTGGCCGGCGGGCGAGGCGGCCTGGAACAAGAACGTGGGCGAAGGATCCAGCTCGCCGCTGGTCGTGGCGGGCCGGCTATATACCATGGGCTGGCGGGACGGCCGCGACACGGTGCTCTGCCTGGACGCGGCTACCGGCAACGAAATCTGGCACCAATCGTACCCCTGCCCCCGGTTTGGCCGCCGTGCCATGGGCGATGAAGGGCTGTACTCAGGTCCGCAGTCGACGCCGGAATACGATGCCGCCACCAGGCTTCTCTATACGCTGAGCATCGACGGCGACCTGAATTGCTGGGACACCGCCAGCCAGGGCCGCAAAGTCTGGGGACTGAACCTCTACCAGCAATATGATGTGCCGCGGCGGCCCCAGCATCGCCGCTCGGGGCACAGAGACTATGGCTACACGACGGCGGCGCTGGCGCAGGGCGAATGGCTCATCGTGGAAGTGGGCGACGACGAAGGCACGCTGATGTCCTTCGACAAGCGCAGCGGGGTCCGCGTGTGGACCAGCGAGTGCAAGGACCCGGCGGGCCACACCGGCGGGCCCGTGCCAATCACGGTCGAAGGCGTGCCCTGCATTGCGGTGCTCACTTACCAGGGTCTGCTCGTGGCGCGGCTCGATGCGGGAAACGAAGGCCGCACGGTTGCCACCTACGAGTGGAGCACCGACTTTGCCAACAACATCGCCACGCCGGCCGTGCACGGCAACTCGGTATTGATCACTTCCGGCTACAATCGCAACGCGATCTGCCGGATCGATGTCAGCCTGGCCGGTGCGCGCAAGGCCTGGGAGCAGCCGCTGCACTCGAAGATTTGCAGTCCGATCGTTCACCAGGGGCACGTCTACT
>JBBDNX010000378.1:0-4255 GCA_040877345.1 Pirellulales bacterium | reverse complement strand
GCACGCTGGTCAACACCCGCGACGAGCTGTCGCAGCCGACGCGGCAAGCGCTCAAACGGCGCGGCGCAGCCGGGCTGCGGATCGTGTTGGCCACGGGGCGGCGCTACAGCCGGGCGTTGCCGCTGGTGGAGCCGCTGGGGCTGGACGTGCCGCTGGTCACGGCCAGCGGCGCGCTGATCAAGCACCCGGCCGATCACAGCACGCTGTACCAGGCCAGCTTCGAGCGGCCCTTGCTGTGCCGCGCGTTGGCCGTGATCGAGCGGGCGGGCTTTGAAGCGGTGCTGTACTCCGATTCGTTCAGCGAGGGGTTCGATTTCTACTGCGCCGGGATCGAGGTCGAGCGGGCGGAGCTGGCCGACTACTACCGGCTGAACCCCGGCTGCCACCGGTTGTGGCCCGCACTGATGAGCGAGCCGCCCGAAGGCATCTTCGCCGGCTTTTCGATCGGCACGCGCGACCAGATGTTACTCCTGGCCGGAGAACTGGAGCGGGAACTGCCCGGCCTGCTCTACACGCACGTGCTGCGCAGTCCCAGGTACCTGGGGCACATGTGCGAGATCGCGCCGGCTGGCGTGACCAAGTGGTCGGGCATCTGCCGCCTGGCCGACGGGTGGGGCATCCGCGCCGATGAAATCTGCGCGGTCGGCGACGACGTGAACGACATTCCGATGCTGCAGGGCGCCGGGCTGGGCATCGCCATGGGCAACGCGCTGGACGAGGTGAAGGCCGCCGCGGACCTGGTCGTCGGCAGTCAGGAGCAGGACGGCTTGGCGGAAGCGGTGGAGTGGATCTTGGACCTTGGATCTTAGAGCTTGGAACTTTGGCTTTGAGGTTGCTGCATACAGTTCAACTCGAACGGCCAACTATTTGACTAGCGAACCGGACTGGCACTGGCGTTCGGGACGCAAAAGGACGACGCCGGCCTGGTCGGTGGCGGCCAGCAGCATGCCGTTGGAGATTTCGCCGCGAATCGTGGCGGGCTGAAGATTGTTGACGACCACGATCTGGCGGCCCACCAGGTCGTCTGGCTGGTAGTGGCCTCGAATACCCGCCACGATCTGCTTCGTGACGCCGCCGACCTCGACCTCGAGCAACAAGAGCTTGTCCGCGCCCGGGTGCTCACGGGCGGCCAGCACGGTCGCCACGCGCAGATCGAGCCTGGCGAAGTCGTCGTAGGTAATCGGCGGTTTAGGATCCATGGCGCCATGTTACCGCGGCGACGGCGAAATCAAAAGGGTGGGCCGTCGCGGGAAGACGAGCGGCGAGGCGACAACACCGGAGCCCAAGCCGCTCGCTCCACCTGGTAGCAAAGTCCGGGCGCGCCGGGCGCGCTAGTTCTCGACCGTCTCGCGTCCTGATAGGTTGTAGGATGCAGAGGTGAATGCTGACGATGCACAGCCCGCAACCCATAAAGCAAGTGGTCCCATGCCGGTGATGACGCTCTATCCGTATCTGCTGGGCAATACCTGGGTGTTTGACGATTCCGCCACGGGGCTGAAGGAAGAGGCCTTCGTCTTCGGCTCGTCGGAGATGATTCACCGGCTCGTCCGGGCCAACGGGATCCCGAATGTGGACCAAGGTTTTTCGCTGCATTTCAGCGACAAGCCGTTCGATCACGACGTCGAGCTCTGCTGGATCGGCGATTCAGCGGGGGGCGGGCAGCCTGCTCAGACCGAGTCCGGGCTGGTGGGGACCTGGTATCAGGGCGCCGTCGCCGGCCAGCAAATGACCGGCTGGCTCTGCCCCGCCCTTTTTCTTTACTTCAGCTCCGCGCCCAGGCGAATCTACATCAAGGCCGAGAAGCTGCCCTCAGGCGTCGATCCGATCTGGCACGTCGACTCGGCCTCACCCCAGGCGCGGCGGTTCATGTGCGCCGAGGGGGAAGGATAGGTGCAGGTGGAAGTTGCCATTTAGCGAGCGGGAGGGGGCACCAGTCACGGTCTTCCCTCTCCGCGCAACCCTTGAACAACTTTGCCGCTTGCCGTAACCTGAGGGCTGGCTTGCGGATGCTGTTTGAGGGTTTCCCCCGAGCGAGTTGATGACACGACCCGCGCTGCGCCGATGCTGCCTGGTGGGCTGGGCATTGCTGTTGCTGCTGACGCCCGCCGCCGCCCAGAATGCGGACCAGGAGCTGGCCAAGGCGCGGCGGCTGCTCTCGACAGGCAAATATGCCGAGGCTGAGGAGGCCTACCAGGCCTTGGCGGCCGCTGAGCCGGTGGCGGCCGCACTGGGCGCGGCCGAATGCCTCGTGAGCACCGGCAAGCTGGAAGAAGCCGCGGCGATGCTGGCCACGTCGATCGGCGAGCATCCCGAGGCGGCCCCGCTGCACGCCGCAGCGGCGCAACTGGCGTTCGACCGCGGAGATTACGAGGCCGCCCGCCACGCCGTGGAGGCTGCCCTGGCGATCGACGCCGAGCTGCTGGCGGCCCGCTGGATCCAGGCCGAACTGTGGCGGACCGCCGGCGAGCTCGACAAGGCCGACCAGGCCTGCAAGTGGTTCGTTGACTATTACAACACCCACGAGGTGGCCAGCGCCGAGTCGCTGCGATGGATCGGGCTGGCGGCGGCCCAGTTCGCACGCTGGAACCGCCTGAGCGACCAGTTCGCCTTTTTTGTCAACGAGCTCTACCCGGATGCGCTCGAGCTGGACGAGGAGTATTGGCCCGCCCACTACGAGTCGGGCCTCTTGTTTCTGGAAAAGTACAACCAGGCCGACGCGAGCCGGGCATTCGGCGAGGCGCTGAAGCTGAACCCGAACGCGGCGCCGGTGTACGCGGCCCTGGCACGCCTGGCGCTGCAGAACTTCGAGGTCGACGACGCAACGCGGGCGCTGGACCGCGCGCAGGCGATCAATCCGGGCCTGGCCGAGGCTCACCGTGGCCGCGGCGACGTCCAACTAACCAACCTGGATGCGGCTGAGGCGGTGGAGGCGTTCGAGAAGGCGCTGGCCGTCAACCCGGCGAGCGAAGCGAGCCTGGGACGGCTGGCGGCCGCGCTGGTTCTGCTGGAGGGGCCCGCGGCCGCGGAGCCCGGCGGGCGCGCCGGCAAGCTGGTCGAGCAGGCGACGGCTCGGAACCCGCACGCCGGCGAGTTCTTTTACTCCATGGGCGAGGGCCTGGAGCTCAGCCGCAGGTTCCCGGCGGCGGCCCGCTATTATCGCGAGGCGCTGGCGCGGATGCCCCGGTTGACCGCTCCCCGCGGCGCCTTGGGCCTGATGGCGATGCGGCTGGGAGACGAGGCCGAAGCAAAACGCCTGCTCGACGAGTCGCACGAGATCGACCCCTTCAACGTGCGCGTGGGCAACAGCCTGAAAGTGCTGGAAGTGCTTGATGGATATGCCGTGCTGGAAACCGAGCACTTCGTGATCAAGTTCGATCGCGTGGCCGACGAGCTGTTGGCCCGCTACGCCGCCCGCTACCTGGAGGATGAGGTCTACCCGGAGCTGGTGGCGCAGTTCGGGTTCGAGCCGGAGGGAAAGTCGCTGTTCGAGTTCTTTTGCCGGGCCCGCAACACGAGCGGCCATGGCTGGTTCAGCGCCCGGATGGTGGGGCTGCCGTACGTGGGCACCGTCGGCGCGTGCGCCGGCAAGATCGTGGCCCTGGCTTCGCCCAACGACATGCCCAAAAAATACAACTGGGCCCGCGTGCTCAAGCACGAGTTCGTTCACGTGCTCAACCTGCAGCAGACCGAATTCAACATCCCCCATTGGTTCACCGAGGCGCTGGCCGTCGAGAGCGAGGGGTACCCCAGGCCGCAGACCTGGAACGACCTGTTGAGCCAGCGCGTCCCGCGGGGAGAGCTGTTCAACCTCGACACCATCAACCTGGGGTTCATCCGGCCGAAGTCGAGCCTCGACTGGCAGATGGCCTACTGCCAGGCGCAGTTGTACGTCCAGTACATGAAGGCCGCTCACGGAGCCGACGCGGCGGCCCGGTTGCTCCAGGCGTATCGGGCCAACCTCGACACGCGGTCGGCCCTGAAACAATCGTTCGGCGTCGAGCAGGAGGCGTTCGAACAGGGATACCGCGAGCACCTGGCCCAGGTGGTGCAGGGTCTGGCGTCGCGGCCCAAACCGGCGCCGATGACGCTGGCTGAACTGGAACGGGCGCGGGCGGCCGACCCCCAGAACGCCGAGATCCTGGCGCGGCTGGCGCAGGCCCACCTGCTGCGCAAGGCGTACCCCGAGGCACGGAAGCTGGCCCGCCAGGCGATCGCCGGCGAGCCCAAGCACCAACTGGCCCACTACGTTCTGGCG
>JBBDNX010000377.1:0-4266 GCA_040877345.1 Pirellulales bacterium | reverse complement strand
CCCTCCCGATCCGCCATCGCCGCCACCCGGCCCGGCGCGTGCTGCTCCCAGTGCCACCGTCGATCAACAGGATGTCGGGAAAGGTTTCGCCTTCGGCGTCCAGGCGCTGGAAGCGGCGGGCGACCACCTCGTGGATGCTGGCGAAGTCGTCGACTCCCGCCACGCCCCGGATCTTGTAGCGCTTGTAGCCCGGCTTGAAGGGCAGCCCGTCGATGAACTGCACCAGGCTGGCCACGGTCTCTCCGCCTCCCAGGTGGGCAATGTCGACGCCTTCGATCGTGCGGGGCTGCTTGTCGAGCCGCAGCACCTTCTTGAGCCCGGCCAGGCCTTTTTTGGGATCGATGTAAAAGACCTCCGGCTGCACGTGCGTGTCCAGCTCGCCGCGGCGGTCCAGGTTCTCCAGCATCTGGATCTCGTCGCGCAGCCGGGCCGCCTGCTCGAAGCGGAGCTGCTTCGAGGCCTCGGCCATCTCCTTGCGCATCTGGCGGAGCAGCTTCTCCTTCTTGCCTTCCAGGAACATCCTCAGCCGGGCGATGTCGCGGCGATACTCCTCGCGGGAGATCCGCAGGTTGCAGGGCGCGGTGCACTGGTTGATGCTGGCCAGCAGGCAAGGCCTGAACCAGCGCCACTTCTCGTCCCCCTCGTCGATGTCGAGACCGCAGGTGCGGAACTTGAAGATCTTTTGCAGCACCTGGATCGCGCCGCGCAGGCTGCCCGCGCTGGCAAAGGGCCCGTAGAGTTTCGTGCCGCGCTGTTTGGGCTCGCGGGTGAACTCGACGCGGGGAAAATCCTCGCGGACGAAGATCTCCAGGTAAGGAAAGGTCTTGTCGTCCTTCAGCTCCTGGTTGAACTTGGGCTGCACGTCCTTGATCAGCCGCGCCTCGACCAACAGCGCGTCGACCTCGCTGTCCGACTCGATAAAGTCGATGTCGGCGACCTCGCGCATCAGGTCGCCGGTCCGCCGCTCGCCGGCCGCCGCCTTGAGAAAGTAACTGCCGGCCCGGGCCCGCAGGTTCTTGGCCTTGCCGACGTAGATCACGCGGCCGGCGGAGTCTTTCATCAGGTAGACGCCCGGCGACGGGGGAAACTCGCGGACCTTGGCCGCCGCCCGGCGAAAGCCGAGCTGGCCCGGTTCCTCGTTTTCGTTTTCCGCGGCCGGCCCGCCGGCCGGCTCGATCGTATCGGACATGGATTGGTCACTGCTCACTGGTCGCTGGTCACTGGTCCTTGGTCATTTGTCATTTGTCATTGGTCATTTGCCGGTGGGGGGTTTGGGGCCGATGGAGCGAAGGTAGGCATTCAGTCGCGGGCCAAGTTCGTCCAGCAGCGGTTTCCAAGAGTTGACTTGAGCGGTGGTTAAAAGCTGTCGCTTGAATGCTCGACGCAGCAAATGCCTTGTTTCGTACAGCGAGCCACGGGCGATCCGGATAAACCGCCGGTTGTCTGGATAGCTGTATCTTCCCGATCCTTCCGCAATGTTCGAGCCAATGCTATCCGCCGCGCGAACCAACTGTCCCCCAACCGTGTTCTTCGCAAACGAGTCCCAAGTCACTACGGCGTCCCAAACCTCATCCGCCAGCTTTTCAGCCAACTGGTAGACCTTCAGTTCCCCAAAACCCTTCGATGCCATCGCTCTTACCAATCACAAATGACGAATGACAAATGACCAATGACGAATGACCAATGACCAATGACCAATGACAAATGACACATGTATTACTCGGCCATGGCGAACAGATCGCGCTGGAGGTGGTCCAGCCGGCCCGCCAACTGTGCCTTGGTCAATTCCAGGTCGGCCAGCATTTCGGGCGGCTCGTAGGCGAACAGGTAGAACTTGACCTTGGGCTCCGTGCCCGACGGGCGGACGGCCACGTAGTTGCCCTCGGCCGCCAGGTCGAAGACCACCATGTCGGCCTGGGGTCCATCGAGCGGGCTGGGCGGGCCCGCGGCGGTGCGGACCAGGCGCTCTTGGTAGTCGCGGCACTGCCGGACCTTGAGGCCGGCCAAGGTTCGCGGCGGCTCGTGCCGCAGCGTCGTCATGAGCGACTGCATGCGGGCCATGCCCTTGCTGCCGGGCATGGTCTTGGAAACGGTCCGCTCCGCGTGGCAACCATGCTGCCAGTACAAGGCATCGAGCTTCTGGTGCAACGTCTGCCCGGCGGCCTTGGCGCGGGCGGCCAGCTCGGCCATCAGCAGGGCGGCGACGGCGGCGTCCTTGTCGCGGGCATAGGTGCCGGCCAGGTAGCCGTGCGACTCTTCGACCCCCAGCAGGAAGTGCTCCGGGCCGACGGCGTCGATGACGCCCGCGATCCATTTGAAGCCCACTTGCAGGTCGCCAAACGTGCGCACGCCGTAGGAGTCGGCGATGCGGCGAATCACCTCGCTGGTGACCAGCGTCTTGACCACGTAATCGCGCTGGGAAAGGACGCCCGCGTATTTGCGGCCTTCGAGGAGGTGCTCGGTCAACAGGGCCCCGATCTGGTTTCCCGTGAAGGTTTGCCAATCTCCGCCGGGCAGCAGGGGCGCGGCGCAGCCGAGGCGGTCGGCGTCCGGATCGGTGGAGAGGATGATATCGGCGCCGGTGTTCCGGGCATGCTCGATCATGGCGTCGAACGTGGCCGGGTTTTCGGGGTTGGCGACGTGGTGGGGAACATTTGGAAAATCGCCGTCGGGCGCGGCATGCGGCCCGAACACCTCGACCTGGTTAAAACCGGCCTCGGCGAGCACCGGGCAGACGTTCGACGCCCCCACTCCGTGCATCGGCGAGTAGAGCACCTTCAAGTGCCGCGGCCCCGGCAGTCCCTGCGCCAGCACGGCCCGCAGATACGCCGGATCGACCTCCTCCTGGCAGTATCTCACCTGGCCTTTCGAAAGGGCTTCGGCAAACGGCACCCGCTCGATCGTCGTCACGTTCATGACCTTGTCGATCACGCCCTGGTCGTGTGGGGGCAGCAACTGGCCGCCGGTCGACCAATAGGCCTTGACCGCGTTGTCGCTGGGAGGATTATGGCTGGCCGTGACCATGATGCCGCACGAGCACTGCTGCTGACGCACGGCAAACGACAGCTCGGGCGTGCTGCGATAGCCGTCGAGAAAATGAACGACGAAACCGTTGGCGGCCATCACCTCGGCGCACAGCTCGGCGAAGTGCCGCGACTGGTGCCGCGTATCGTAGGCGATCGCGCACGCCAGCGGCTCGTCCGCGGGATGCTGCTCGCTGACGTAGGCGGCCAGTCCTTGGGCGCTTTCGCCGATGGTGCGGTCGTTGATGGCGTTCGAGCCGATGGGGTACATCCTGCCCCGCCGCCCGCCCGTTCCGAAGGGGATGACCGTCCAGAAGACATCATCCAGTTGCTGCCACTTGCCGGCGGCCACGTGCTCGGCGACCTGCCGGGCGTAGTCCGCATAGCGCGGCTCGGTCAGCCAGGCATGGATGTTCTGGGCGGCCGACGTGCTAAGCCGCCCGTTGGTCACGGCCGTCTTGAGCAATGCGAGCGACGACAGAACATCGTCCGGGGCGAGCGAACCGGTCATCGGCGAAGGTTCCCTAGGAAGGCAAGCGTATATTTGTATAGCGTGGCCGGTTGGTCGCGGGACCAACCTGGTCCATTGTGCCCAAGCACGCGAAGAACGACAAGGATCCGTAGCCGGACCCTCCTTCGCCCGTAGGGCGCACGGGCGTTGCCAGGGACTTCAGTCCCTGGTGACCGTCCGTCCTTCTGCCTTCTGCCTTCCTCCTTCTGCCTTCGGACGCCGCACTCGCCAGAGTTCGGGCCGTAGCCGTATCCGTAGCCGGACTCGCCAGAGTGCCGCCACGCGCTGAACCGGAAAACGCTCCTGCCTAACCCTCCGCCGCTGTCCCGCTGATCGCCTTCTTGACGGCGTTGCCGAGAATCAGGCTGACTTTCTCAATCTCCGACGGTATCCGATCCACGCTCACCGGCGTTTCTAAGATGATGGGGGCCTCTTTCGGAAGCAGATGTGCAACTCGTTGATACGCAAGAATGCTCTCCAAGTTGAGAGGCTCGTGCCTGCTGCTGGAGGTCACAAGGCTCAAGTGAATCTGCCGAATGCGATCGCCAAACGTCCGCAGTATCAACTCGGCTTCGCACATGGTCGGGTCAATTTGTCTTGCGTGCCCGATGTCGAAACACAAGCGTGCCAGCGGAAGCCGGTCAAAGTACCATTTCAGCTCTGCCGCCGTACGCCCCACGGGCTTCCGCTTATCCTTGTTCTCGATGCACAAAAGGTCACCGAAGACACTCC
>JBBDNX010000376.1:0-4268 GCA_040877345.1 Pirellulales bacterium | reverse complement strand
CGGGCGACTGCTCGGCCAGCCGCGCCAAGAAATCGAGCACGTACGACACGTTCGCGCAGCGCTCGTTGAAGTCGAGCGAGTAGTTCCACTGGCTGCGCCCCAAGGCCGCCTGGGCCTCGGCCGCCACTTGTTCCACCGCCACCACCCGCTGGACGTCCCAGGCCAGATCGTCGCCGGCCAGCTTGATCTTCAGATGCGTGAGCCTGTCGGCCGCGATCCACTCCCCCAGCGTTTCCGGCAGCCCGTCGTTCAACCTCTTGGTGATTTCCGCATCGGTCAATGGATCGAGCGCCCCCACCAGGTGGTACAGGGGCATCCGCGCCTTCGGCTGCCGCAGCGTGTATGCATCCAGGTATTCGCCGGAAAAATCGGGGCTCAGGTACGCCGCCAGATCGCGGCTGACGAATTCGGGACCCAGCGTGTTGTACGAGCTGAGCCCCAGGGCCTTGCCGTAGGCGTCGTGAATGGCGGCCTCCAACGGGCTGGCCGCGACAAGCTGTGCCAGGCGCGGCATCGGCTCGCCGATGCCTTGTCCCCGCGTCACCTCGGCGGCGGTTCGATCGGCGGTCTCGGCTACTTCGCGTGTCAAGTCCAGTGGATGAGCGTGCCCCTGATGCCCGCCGGCCTTGCGGACCAGCGCCAGGCCCAACTCCACCATGGCCGAGAGCGTGGCCTCGCTGCTGGTCCGGCTGCTCGGCCAGGACCAGGTATTGCCCATGGGCATCGAGCCGAGGCCGCGGCCTCGGCGGCGGTCCACGGTTTCGACCTGGGCCGTGACGTGCAACAGCACGGCGTCGGTGACGACACGTCCGCCGAACTTGATCGGCGCCCGGTAGGCGATCCGCTCGGTTTGGGCCACGACTTCGAGAAGGCGGATATCGGTTGGTTTCGGCACGCGCCACCTCAGGCTTGGAGGATTCGTCCAGGCCGCATCATAACGGGTGGGGGGCGGCGAGTGGAAGCTGCGCCTGGCCGCACCTGATTCCGCCTTCTGCCTTACCTCTAAGCACCGAGTCGTGCGGAGCATCACTGCTTCTCGGTCCCGACACGTCGGAACCTCCAAGCAGTGGCACTACTGGCCTCTGATTTCTGACCTCTGACCTCGGACCTCGGATCTGACCTCAGTCTTCAGACCAGGCCCTTCCGCACGGCCCAGACGGCGGCCTGGGTGCGGTCGGATACACCTACCTTGCGCAGCACGTGTTGCACGTGCTCCTTGACCGTTTCGTAGCTGATGCCCAGCGCCTGGGCGATCTCTTTGTTCGTGAGTCCGAATGCCAACTGGCGGAGCACTTCGCTCTCGCGCTGCGTCAAGGCCACCTCGACGTCCACCGCCGCGCGCGGCGTGGCCAGGGCTCCGGTCACCCGCCGCAGCTCTTCCCGCGTCCATGCATCGCCGCCCGCCCCCACCCGGCGTATCGACTCCAGCAGCTCGTCGCGCCCCAAGCCCTTCAGCAAGTAGCCGCTGGCTCCCAAGGCCACGGACCTTGCCACGTAAGTCGGGTTGTCGTACGTCGAGAGCATCAGCACCCGTATCTCGGGATGCGCCAGCTTGATCCGTCCCAATGCCGACAGCCCGTCGGTGTCCGGCATGCGAATGTCCAACAGCACCACGTCGGGCACGAGTTGCTCGGCAAGACGGATCGCCTCGTCGCCTGTGGCGGCCTCCCCCACGATCTCGATTTCCGTTCCACTCACGAGACTTCTCAACCCGGATCGCACTACTTCGTGGTCGTCGGCAATCAACAGCTTGATCGTCATGTACTTGCTCCACTGGGAACGTTTCCCCGCACGCGGGCCAGAGCGTCGGTCCTGGCATCGTAACGGGGTTCCTCAAAACGGATATCCTGTGTCCCGCATCGTGGGGGGCGGAAAACAGGCCCGCCTTAATCACCGCGCAGGGGAGATTCACCGCCAAATCGGGGCAGCCAAGTGGCGGTCACATGCGTCGGCCGGTTCGGATAGGGAAGCCGGATCTCTCGTAGATCCCAGCATACGGCGACGAAACCTCGCGCCCGCTACTCTACAGAGCGCCTCTGGACCAGGGATCACCGGGGCAAACGGAATGAGATTCCGCTGGTATGCCGACGACCCTGCCAGCTAGCTCAGCTTATCATAGCAGACCGTGCCCCCCAATGGGATTCCCCCCTCCAGAGTTATTTTCTGGAATCCGCTACCCACCATGCTATTCTGGCAATCACCTCGTTCTCCCACCGACCCCCTGTGGCCTCCCGCCATGCGCCCACACCTGCCGTTGCTTGCCCTCGCAGTCTTGCTCGGTTCACTGGCCGCCGGTCCGTCGGCCAGCACCGGCCGTGCCCAAGAGCCCGATACAGAACCAGCGTCCCAGCCCGCGGCCGCGGCCGACAAGTCTGTCGAGCAACTCGTCGAATCGGTGCGAAAATCGGTCGTCGTTATCACCTTCACGGGACGCGACGGACGCCGCGAAGGCCTGGGAACCGGGTTTGTCGTCGCCCCCGACGGCCTCATCGCCACCAATTTGCACGTGATCGGCGAGGCCCGCCCCATCACGGTTCAAACGGCCGATGGCAAACGCTTCGAGGTCACCAGCGTGCACGCTTCGGATCGGCCCAACGATCTGGCCCTGATCCGCATCGACGCCAACGACCTCGCCCCGCTCGAACTGGGCGATTCCGACGCGCTCAAGCAAGGCCAGCCGGTCGTCGCCTTGGGAAACCCCCATGGACTGGCGCACAGCGTCGTCACGGGCGTCGTTTCCGGCCAGCCGGAGATCGACGGCCGCCGCTGGATCCAGCTCGCTATTCCGATCGAACCAGGCAACAGCGGCGGGCCGCTGTTGGATCTTCAAGGCCGCGTGCACGGCCTGTTGACGATGAAGTCGCTGCTGACGGCGAATCTCGGCTTTGCCGTACCGGTCAACCGGCTCAAGCCGCTGTTGGAGAAGCCCAATCCGATTGCGATCGACCGCTGGCTGACGATCGGCACGCTCGATCCCCGCGAGTGGACTCCGCTGTTCGGGGCCCGCTGGCGCCGCGCCGGCGGCCGGATCGCCGTCGATGGCCTCGGTTCGGGCTTCGCCGGACGCTCGCTGTGCCTTTCGCAGCTCGACGTCCCAGACGCTCCTTACGAAGTCTCGGTGGCCGTCAAGCTCGATCAGGAAGCAGGCGCGGCTGGGCTCGCCTTTGCCGCCGATGGCGGTGACAACCACCATGGTTTTTACCCGACGGCCGGCAAACTCAGGCTCACCCGCTTCAACGGGCCCGACGTCACGAGCTGGCAGGTGTTGTACGACCAGTCCAGCCCACACTACCGCCTCGGCGACTGGAACATTCTCAAGGTTCGAGTCGAACCTGACAAGGTCATCTGCTTTGTGAACGATCACACGGTCTGCGAAGTGCCGGCGTCGCTCGCGGCCGGCCGGGTCGGCCTCGCCAAGTTCCGCACCACCCAGGCCGAGTTCAAGCAGTTCCGCCTGGGCCGCGACCTGCCCAGCACGAGCCCGCCGCCGGAAGTCGTGGCCCGCATCAACCAGCGCGTCGAGGGGATCTCCACGGACGGTCCGCCCGAACAATCGCTCGTCGATGAGTTGGTCTCCGGCGACCCGTCCACCGTCGTTATCCTTCGCGACCGAGCGCAGCAGCTCCAACGGCAGGCCGAGCAGCTCCGCCATCTGGCACGGGCCGTACACCACGAGCGCGTGCTGGCCGAGCTGGCGAAGGCCCTCGAGCCCGACGAAGGGCAGATCGACCTGTTCCATGCCGCCTTGCTGATCGCGCGGCTCGACAACGACGATCTCGACGTGGCAGCGTATCGGCAGGAACTGGCTCGCATGGCGGCCGAGCTGACCGAGAGGATTCCCGCCGAAGCGGACGAGGCCGCCAGGCTGGCGGCGCTGAACGAATACTTGTTCGAGACATGCGGCTTCCATGGGAGCCGCGGCGACTACTACAACAGCTCCAACAGCTACGTCAACGAGGTGCTGGACGACCGCGAAGGTCTGCCGATCACGTTGTCGGTGGTGTACATCGAACTTGCGGGGCGGATCAACGTGGGGATCGAGGGGGTGGGCCTGCCCGGACACTTCGTGGTGCGGCATCGGCCGGCCGATCAGCCAGCGGTTCTGATCGACGTTTACGAGCGGGGCCAGCCGCTTTCGGAGGAGGAAGCAGGGCTCAAGGTGCAGGCCTTTGCCGGCCGGCCCCCTGCTCCCGGCGATCTGGAAGCGGTCGGCAAGCGGGCGATCCTTGTGCGGATCTTGCACAACCTTCGCGGGATCGCGGTCCGAG
>JBBDNX010000375.1:0-4271 GCA_040877345.1 Pirellulales bacterium | reverse complement strand
CAGGATGCCGTCGCTCAACTGCGCCTCGCGCAGCGTCTCCGGCTCGATGGGAACGAAGGCGTCCGGGTCGATGTCGGCCCCTGGCTTGCCCGCAAGGTGGTTGATCCGCCCCAGCAGGTCGTCGAGGTTCTTGTCCTTGGCAGCGCCGGCTCCGCGGCCTCCCGGCGGCGTTTCGCGCTCGGAGTTTGCCACCGGAGCGCCAGGGGCGTCCTCCGGCTCGGTCGCCACCAGCGAGGCCCAGGGGTCGGCCCCGTCGGCCTGGCCACCGCGGCCGGCCAGCCGCGCCAACAAGTTGTCTTGGGATGCGTCGGCCATGGTTGTTTCTCGGCCCTTTCGGCAGTGCGGATCTGACCTGTCGCCAATCGACATCAAAACTCTAGGTTTTGAGGACGAGGGGTCAAATTCCCACGGGATGCGGCCCCAGGCAGGCTCGCTGCAAACAGCAGGCTGAGTTTCTCCGGCACGATCGCCCCAGTTGTGCGGATCTTAAGGCCCCCCAGACAGAACCATGCCAATGAGCTAAACTGCGGCGTCTGGGCGCGCGCGACGCGGCCGACGTGTCAGGAGAACACAGTAAGAAGGACACCCATCATGGCCGCCGATTCCCGGCAAGGTGACGTGTTTGGTGCTCGCGGCACGTTTGAAACCGCCTCCGGTCCGCTGGGCATTTATCGCCTGGCAAGGCTGGAAGAGCTGGGGCTGTGCCGGGTCGAGAGGCTGCCGTTTTCAATCCGCTTGCTGCTGGAGGCGGTGCTGCGGCATTGCGATGGATACGAGGTCACCGAGCAGAACGTGCGCGACCTGGCCGGATGGCGCCCCGGCACGCAGCCGCCGGCCGAGGTCCCGTTCAAACCTGCCCGGGTGCTCCTGCAGGACTTTACCGGCGTGCCGGCGGTGGTCGACCTGGCCGCCATGCGCAGCGCCATCGGGCGCCTCGGAGGCGACCCGCGGAGGATCAACCCGCTGATTCCGGTCGACCTGGTGATCGACCACTCAGTGCAAGTCGACCGTTTCGGCGCCACCGACGCGCTGGCCGAGAACGTCGATCTCGAGATCCAGCGCAACCGCGAGCGCTACGAGTTCCTGCGCTGGGGACAGCAGGCCTTCGACAACTTCCGCGTCGTGCCGCCGTCCGTCGGCATCGTGCACCAGGTCAACCTCGAGTTCTTGGCCAAGGGCGTGTTTGTCGGCAGCGACGCCCAGGGACGCGTCGCCTTCCCCGATACCCTGGTGGGCACCGACAGCCACACCCCGATGATCAACGGCCTGGGGGTCTTGGGCTGGGGCGTGGGCGGCATCGAGGCCGAGGCCGTCATGCTGGGCCAGCCCCTGTTCATGCTCATGCCGGACGTGGTCGGCTTCGAATTGACCGGCCAGTTGCGGTCCGGAGCGACCGCCACCGACCTGGTGCTCACCGTCACGCAGATGCTGCGCCAACACGGTGTGGTGGGCAAGTTTGTCGAATTCTTCGGGCCCGGCTTGTCGCACATGCAGCTTGCCGACCGGGCCACCATCGGCAACATGGCACCCGAGTACGGCGCCACCGTCGGCTTCTTTCCGGTCGACCGGGAGACGCTGGCCTACCTGCGCCAAACCGGACGCACGCCGCAGGAGGTCGACCTGGTCGAACGCTACACCAGGCTTCAGCAACTCTTTCGCGAGGAGAACTCGCCGGCTCCAGGCTTCAGCGCGACGCTCTCGCTCGACATGGGCACCGTGGAGCCCAGCCTGGCCGGCCCCAAACGGCCGCAGGACCGCGTTCCCCTCTCGCAAATGAAGCAGGCGTTCGAGCAGTCGCTGCGGGCCCCCTTCAGTGCGCGGGGCTTCGCCCTCGAAGGGCCGGCGCTCATGCGGACGGCCGCGGTCAAGGCCAATGGCCACAGCACGCAGATCGGTCACGGCGCGGTCGTGATTGCGGCCATCACCAGTTGCACCAACACCAGCAACCCCACCGTGATGCTGGGCGCCGGGTTGTTGGCCAAGAAGGCGGTGGCCAAGGGGCTCAAGGTCAAGCCCTACGTCAAGACCAGCCTCGCGCCGGGCTCGCGGGTGGTGACCGATTATCTGCAGCGGGCCGGGCTCACCGGGCCACTCGAAGCTCTCGGTTTCCATACGGTCGGCTATGGCTGCACCACCTGCATCGGAAACAGCGGACCGCTGCCCGAACCGGTCGCCAAGGCCGTGACCGACGGCGGCCTGGTGGCGGCGGCCGTGCTCAGCGGCAACCGCAATTTCGAAGGCCGCATCAACCCGCTCGTGAAGGCCAACTACCTGGCCAGCCCGCCCCTGGTCGTCGCCTATGCCTTGGCGGGCACCACGGACATCGACCTGGTGAACGAGCCGCTGGGAGAGGGCAGCGACGGCCGGCCGGTGTATCTGCGCGACATCTGGCCCAGCCGGGAGGAGGTCGACGCCGTCGTCCGCGAGGCGGTGCAGCCGGAGATGTTTTCCGCTCGCTACAACAACGCCTTCGACGCCAACGAGCGCTGGAATCGGATCGAGATCACCTCCGGAGACCTGTACGCCTGGGACGAAGCGAGCACGTACATCCAGGAACCGCCCTTTCTGGTCGATCTGCCGCGCGAGCCGGGACCAGTCCGGCCGATCCAGGGCGCCCGCGTGCTGGTGGCCTTGGGCGATTCGGTGACCACGGACCATATTTCGCCGGCCGGTTCGATCGCGGCCAACAGTCCGGCCGGCTTGTATTTGCAGAGCAAGGGGGTCGAGCCCCGCGACTTCAACAGTTACGGGGCCCGGCGGGGCAACGACCGCGTGATGACGCGGGGCACTTTTGCCAATATCCGCATTCGCAACCTGCTGGCTCCCGGCACCGAGGGCGGAGTGACGCGGCACCTGCCCGACGGCGAGATCATGAGCATCTACGATGCGGCGGTCAAGTACGCTGCCGAGAACGTGCCGCTGATCGTCCTGGCCGGCGCCGAATATGGCACCGGCAGCAGCCGCGATTGGGCCGCCAAGGGAACGCTGCTGTTGGGCGTGCGGGCGGTGATCGCGGTCAGCTACGAGCGCATTCACCGCAGCAACCTGGTGGGCATGGGCGTGTTGCCGTTGGAGTTCAAGTGCGGCGAAACCTGGCAATCGCTGCGGCTTTCCGGCGAGGAAGTGTTTGACATTCTCGGCCTGGACGACCAGATTCAACCGAACAGCCGCCTGACCGTGCGGGCGACTGCCGAGGACGGCACGGTGAAGGAATTCAAGGTCAGGGTCCGGATCGACTCACCCGTTGAGCGCGACTACTACCGGCACGGCGGCATCCTGCCCACCGTGCTGCGCAAGCTGCTTGCCAGTGCCTGATGCCATGGCTCCCGCCTGCCGCCGGCCGGCGACGGCAGGCCGGCGCATAAAAAAGCCGCCGGAATTGCTCGACGGCGGCACGCTGGGGGTGACGCGAAGTGATGCCCTTATCATGGCGGCCCGTGGCCCAATGTCCAATGAGTATCCCATTAGGAATGGATGAGACAATGCGCAAGACAAGTGACGACAAGTTCTCCGCCTCGCCGGTCGAGGCCGAAGGCCTGCTCTACGCGGCGAGTGAAAGCGGTGTCACGTACGTGATCCGGGCGAGCGACAAGTTCGAGCTCGTGGCGGAAAACGATTTGGGCTCGCCGATCCTGGCCTCGCCGGCGGCCCTCGACGGACGGCTCTATATCAGGACGGCCGACGAGCTGTTGGCAATCGGCGCGGTAGGACCGTGAGCCCCGACATCTGATGAGGGCCTGCCTTCTTTGACGACCCCCTCCCGCCGATCCCGATCAGCGCGCCGCACGTCGCTGCTGCTGCTGCTTTTGGCCGCCTGGTCGATGCCGACCACGGCGCCGGCCGACGCGGCCGAGCCCGACTGGCCCAAAGTCCGCCAGCGGCTGGCCGACGGCATCCTGCACTGGGGAGGCGATGCCGAAGGCGGAGCGCCGTTCCAGTTGCGCGACGCGCACGATCCCCAGCGCGTGATCGGCTTCGAGGTCGAACTGGCCGACGCGCTGGCCGAAGTCCTGGCCGAGCGGCTCAACATCCCGCTGGAGGCCCGCTTCGTGCAATACGACTGGGGCAGCCTCATGCCCGGGCTGAACAAGGGCGATTTCGATATCATTCTCAGCGGTTTCGAGGTCACCGGCGAGCGGCAGCGGGAGTTGTTGTTCTCCCGCCCCTATTACATCTATGCCCAGCAGCTCGTCGTCCGCCGCGACGAAACCCGGATCGCCGGCCTCGATGACTGCCCCGGCAAGCTCGTGGGCACCCTGGCCGGCAGCGCC
>JBBDNX010000374.1:0-4272 GCA_040877345.1 Pirellulales bacterium | reverse complement strand
CGGTCCGCCGCGTCGAGGGCCTATTCAAGCGGCTTAAAGGCGTTCCCCAGCAGCGAGTACACGGCTTTTAATTCGGCCAGCTCGTTGCGTGCCCGCTCGCTCGGCTGGCGGAAGCGGGCAGGCCGCGGCGCCACCAGGCAAGCCAGTTGGCGAATGTCGAAATGCTCGAGCAGGCCGAAACAGAACAGCTCCGGTGTCTTGTCGACGGAGCCATTCCGCTCGACGATTTCCTTCAGGCTGCCCAACGAGCCGGACAGTTCCACGCCGCCGATCGCCTCGTGTTCCAGGCCCGCCGCCACCAGCGAGAACAAGCTCGATCGCTCGCCGAGCGCCACGATCCGCGGCGGCGAGCCCGGCTGCCGCGAGTGCAGCCAGCGGGCGACGGCCGTCAACTGGCTGGCCTGCAGCCCCAGCGGTCGATCGCCCACGGCGGCCAGCAGCAGCGGAAACAGGAAGTTGCGCTCGGCAATCCGCGACTCGCCGAAATAGAACGGGTCGACGGCCAGCACGCTGCCTCCCAGAGCCAGAAGTCGCTGGACCTCCTCGGCGGTGGCCGTTCGCCCCTCGTCGGCCACCACGATCGTCGCGGCCGCCGGCGACGCTGGGTCGGGCACCAGCTCCACCGCCGGCACCGTCCAGTCGCCCACGCGCAGCCGCCAGAACGTGGCCCTCACTCCTTCACGCTGTTGTTCGCCCGCCTTCTCGGCGGCAACATCGAAGCGGGCCGCCCGCACCACGTCGTGCAGTCGGCGCCGCGACTGGACCTGCCAACTCAAGGCGGCCGCCTGGTCCATCTCCGGCCCGGCATCCGCGGGCACGCTTGCCAGCAGGCCCAGGGCCAGGCTGTGGAAGTCGGCGTTGTCCTCCGGCAGCTCGACCTGGAGCTGCTCGGCCGTCTTGACCTCACTGTCCGACTCGATTTCCCGCGGGTCGAAGTCGGCCGTCGAGCCGCCGTAAAAGTGGTCGGCCAGCATCCGGTACAGCGCCTCGCGATTGTCGCGCTCGAAATTGTGCGTGCCGGGATCGGTGTTGACGTGCGCCCGCAGCTTGTCCTCCCGGGCGTACAGACGGTAGATCGGGCGAGCGGCCTCGAGCAAGGGTGGCAGGGCATGCTCGGCCTTGAAACAGCAGTCGTCCTGGGCGTTGTATGTCAACAGGGCCGGCCGGGGCGCCAGCATGGCGGTCAGGTGGTCGTAGTCGGCGAACACCGCCAGGTCGACCGGCGTCTGTTCCGAATCGCCCAAGTCGCTGAGGTGCCTGGCCCGCGTGCGAAAGCTGGAGTATCCGGCCACCGGGTTCGAGAGCGTGACGCGCGGATCGAGCGCGCTGATAAAAATGGTCTGCCAGCCGCCGCCCGACAACCCGGCGACGCCGACGCGGGCCGGGTCGGCGTGCTCCAGCGACACGAGCAAGTCGAGCGCGCGGCTCATCGCCAGGTAGAACGGCGCCAGGCCGCTCGTGCCGCACAGGTCGAGCTGGTTCATCCGGTAGTGGACGTAGTTCTCGCCCTTGAGCTGGCCCATGCCGAGCCACTCGACGTTCAAAGCCAGCATGCCGCGCTTGGCCATGTGGATGCAGCGGATCTGCTTGTAGACGGCCGCCTTGCCGTTGCCGTCGTGGCCGTTGACGTTGAGCATCACGGGCACCTTGCCCGCCAGCTTGGCCGGCTCGTACAACAGCGCGGGGATCCACAGGCCGGGCAACGCCTCGTAGCGGAGCTTGCGGATGTGATAGCCGGGTCCCCCCTCGATGGTTTCGAGCCACTCGACCTTGGTCTTGGCGTCGCGCCAGACCTTGGCTTGGCCCCGGAAGACCACGCGATCGAGCACTTCCTGGCGCATGCGATCGGTCCGGCGCTGCCAGTCCTCGACCGATTGCACTTCGCCGATTCGCGGCACGTGGGCTTCGGTGTAGGCCTGCGCTTCCTCGAGCGCCAATTTCGGGCCGATGATCGGCTCGGCCAGAAGCTGCTCGACTTCGGCCCGTTCGACCGCGCGGGCCTGCGCCGTCCACAACGCGATCACCAGAGCAACGCTCAGTCCCAAGATTCGCGGCATGGTAACCCTCGAAAGTCAGATTCCCAGGTTGCAGGTGCAGTCTGCCCTCATCGCCCCTTCCCCCCATCGCCCCTTGGACGGCCCCGGCCGTCTTCGTTCCCTCCTTCGCCCCTTCCCCTCACGCCCTCCTCCGCCCAGGCTAGTCGAACGAGAATCGTGCCGCAACGCCTTGCGGCGGTCGGCGCGAGAGTATGCTAAAGGTCGAGGGTTCCAAAACCCGTCCTGCTAGAGTCGTCTTCAATCCCTGAGCTACCTGGGAAAGCAGCATGTTGAGAATCCGACACCATCCGGGACATCGCCACGCGGTGCCAAGCTGCCTTGCGGCCTGGGCGCTCCTTGCAGCCGGCACGAGCGCCGGCGCCGACGAGAGCGACCCGATCAAGGCGGCGCAAACGTACCGCCGCTCCGGGCAGCCGGTGGCCGCGCAATCGGATGCTACCCTGATTGCAGAGGCCGAAGAGTTCCAGGTTAGCCAGCCAGGCTGGCAGGCCAGGCCCTGGGGCACCAACTACTACGCGGCCACCTTCGCCAACTCCTTTCTCAGCCGCAAGGCTTACCTGGGGGCCCCCGAGCAGTGCGATCGATCGGCGGCAACCATCGAGGTGCAAGTGCCGGCGGCGGGCCGCTACCTGGCGCTCGTCCGCTACGAGGCGGCCTACCGCTTCGAAACGCAATTCCGCGTAGAGATCGAGCAGAACGGCAAGATGGTGCTTGATCGGCTTTACGGGGCCCGCGACAACGTCAAGATCTGGGCCTTCGGGGAGAAGCTCAAGAAAGAACACGCCTGGCCGTGGGGCGCCGTTGAGAACATGGTCTGGGAAGGTCACGACGCGCATGTCAACTTGGAGGCCGGCACGGCCCGACTGACTTTGGTCGCCGACCGCCAGCCTGACAACGCCGCCCGCCGCAACGTCGACCTGGTGATGCTCTGCGGCGATGCCGAACAAGTCGCCAGGCGGATCGAGAGCGAAAGTTACCTGCCCCTGGACGGCATGCTGACACAGGCGGGTGACCTGTATCTGAAGCTGCGCAATGATCCGGGCGGCGGCCAGACGACCTTGACGGTCAACCCGGGCGGCGAGCACTCGCCGTACTGGGTGCATCTGCGGAATTGGCAGCCCAAAACGCTGTCGGCCGGCCCGGGCGAGTCCACGGAATGGGTCGAGGTGGGCAGCTTGCTCGATTCTCTGAACGACGGCCAGTGGAGCCTGAACCCGAAGGGGACTGGGACCCTCAAGTTCGCCCTGGAGTTTGGCCTCCGCGGCCCAGACGGCCGCATCGAGACGATCAGGAGGCTCGACAACCAGACGGGCGACGTGGCATTGGCCTACGACGCGGACACCCGCTACACGCGCCGGGTCCGGACGGCCGGCGAGATCCTCCACGGGCTGCTCGATTATCTCAAGGCGCAACCGGTGACCGGCACGGCGCCCCAGCGGACGCTTGTTTACGGCTATACCTTCGATCGCCGCGAGGGCGACGCCAAGTACAACGCGGCGATCGACGAGTTCCGACGGCTCTTCGGCCTGGCCGCGACGCAGCAGGGCAACGGCGGGGTGGGCAGGAACATGCCGAGCGGCTACATCGATGTGCGCGGCGTGCCGACCGCGAAGCTGGAAGACTATTGCCGGAACCTGCATGCTGAAGGGAAGGCCGACCAAATCGCGGTGGTCAGCCTGGGCGACGAGATCGGCTTACCCGCGCCGCCCGCCGGAGACGATGCCGGTTTCCGCGCTTGGCTCGGGGGGCAAAACGTGCCCGCCGGGACCGATCCGTCCACCCTGAGCTACGATCCGGACCCGAAGGCCGCCGGCGGCAACCCGGTCCAGTTCTACCTTTCGCGGCGATACGCCCGGCACTATGGCATCCTGGCGCTCAAGCAGCGCACGGAGATCCTGCAAAAACACCTGCCCAACGCCGGCATCGGAGCCAACTATTCGCCCCACCATCATCACGCCTACCTGGGCGAGGTGGCCCAGTGGGTGACCACGTTCCGCGAGGGAGGCATGACCCAGCCCTGGAGCGAGGACTACATCTGGCAGCTTCCCGTCGGCAGCCAGCAGATGAACTTCATCAATCTCGATCTGCTCCGCGCCGGCATGCGCGGGAAGCCGCACCTGAAGATCCACTACTACGTGATGCCCCACTGGCCAGGCAACACTCCCAACAGTTGGCGGCGGCAGTTCTACGGCGACATCGCCCACGGCATGAAGAT
>JBBDNX010000373.1:0-4277 GCA_040877345.1 Pirellulales bacterium | reverse complement strand
CCTTCCTCATTCCTCCTTTTCTCCGCGCGCCTCCACCGGCACCCATTTCCGCGCCGCCGGCCCGGTATACCGCGACCGCGGCCGGATCAGCCGGTTGTTGTCCAACTGCTCGATCACGTGAGCGCTCCAGCCCACGACGCGGCTGATCACGAACAGCGGCGTGTACAGCTCCACCGGCAACCCCAAGTAGTGATACAGCCGCGCGCTGGGCCAATCGAGGTTGGGGGGCAGCTTCTTCTCGTCGCGCACGATCGTTTCGATCGTCTCAGCCATCCGCTCCATGTCCTCGTGGCCGGTCTCGGCGGCCAGCTCCTGGCAGAGCGTCTTGAGATAGGCCGCCCGCGGGTCGCCCGTCTTGTATACCCGGTGGCCGAAGCCCATGATCCGCCGCTTGGCGGCCAGCGCCTCGCGGACCCAGGCCTCGGCCCGCTCGGGACTGCCCACTTCGGCCAGCACCTCCATCACCCGCTCGTTGGCGCCGCCGTGCAATGGCCCTTTCAGCGCTCCGATCGCCGCCGTGATCGCGGAGTGCAAATCCGACAGCGTCGAAGCCACCACCCGCGCGGTGAACGTCGAGGCGTTGTACTCGTGCTCGGCATAGAGGATCAGCGACACGTCCATCGCCTTCACCGACCGCTGCGTCGGGTCGCGCCGGTTCAGCATCCACAGCACGTTGGCCGCCAGGGAACGGTGCGGATCCGGAGCCACCGGCTCCTTGCCGGCAGTCAGCCGCTGCCGGGCCGCCATCACCACCGGCAGTTGGGCCAGCAGCCGTTCGGCCTTGCGGACGTTCGCATCGTGGCTGTTGTCCGCGGCCTCCCGGTCCCAGTGGGCCAGCAGGCTGGCCCCGCTGCGCATCACGTCCATCAACGGCGCGCGGGGCTCGATCTGCCGCAGGATGTTCAGCACCGCCTGCGGCAGCGGCGCGGCCGCGGCCAGCCGCTGGCGGAATGCCGCCAGTTGACTGGCGGTAGGCAGCCCGCCGTGCAGGATCAAAAAAGCGACCTCCTCGAACGTGGCGTGCTCGGCCAGCTCCTCGATGGAATAGCCGCGGTACTTCAGGCCGCCGGCCAGCGTGCTGACGGCCGTCTCGCCCGCCACGATCCCTTCCAACCCCGGGCTGTAAATCTCGTCGCTCATTCGGCCTCTCCCAGAAACATCGCTCGGTCCCGCTCTTCGTATTCGTGGTAGCCCAGCAGGTCGTACAGTTCCTGCCGCGTCTGCATCAGGTCCAACAGCCCGTTTTGACTCCCTTCGTTGACCATCAGCGCCAGCGCCGCCTCCACCGCCTTCATGGCCACCCGGAGCAGCGTCACCGGGTACAGCACGGCAGCGTAGCCCATCTCGGCCAGTTGATCGAGCGTCAACAGCGGGCTTTGGCCGAACTCCGTCATGTTGGCCACCAGCGGCGCATCGATGGCGAGTGCGAACCGCTCGAACTCCTCTTCGCTGGCCAGCGCCTCGGGGAAGATCCAATCGGCGCCCGCCTCCAAATACTGTTCGGCCCGCGCGACTGCCGACTCGAATCCCTCCACCCCGCGCGCATCGGTGCGGGCCACGAGCACCAGGTCCGCACCGGCCTTGGCGGCCCTGGCTGCCCGCAGCTTGGCGCACATTTCGCGCGCCTCGATCAGCGTCTTGCCGCTCAGGTGGCCGCACCGTTTCGGCAGCCGCTGGTCTTCGAATTGAATGGCGGCCGCCCCGGCTGCCTCCAGCTCGACCACCGTGCGTTCCACGTTCACGACCTCGCCGAAGCCGGTGTCGGCATCGACGATCAGCGGGATCTTCACTCGCCGCGTCAGCCGCGCCGTCTGCTCGGCCAGCTCGGTGAGCGTGAACAGGCCCACGTCGGGCAGCGCCAGCGTGCCGGCCGAGAAGGCGGCGCCCGACAGGTACATGGCCGAAAACCCGGCATCCTCGATCATCCGCCCGACCAGGGCATCGAACGCGCCGGGAACGGCGATGGTCGAGTCGGCCACCGCCTCGCGCAGCACGCGGCCGGGAGTCAAACGATCCGGAGTAATGCCAGGCACCGCTTGCTCCTGATCGGCCTCACGTATCGAGTTCGAGCGTCTGTCCGAATAATAGGGGGCCGACCGCGCCCAACGCAAGTGCCGCGCCATCATCCACCACCACGACCGCCTTCCCAGCCCCACGCGGGTGCCTGGGGCAAAGCGTCAGCGTGCCCCAGTCTTCGTCCCGTCCGTATTCCTCCTTCCTCCTTCTGCCTTTCTCCTTCGTCCTTCTGCCTTCCTCCTTCCCCTCCTCCCTAGCCGCCGCCGCCTCAGACCGTTACGCTTGCCGTTTCACGAACCGCTTGCCACGCCCGCGCACCCGGCATGTCCGTTGCCCATTTGAACTCGCCCGCCGTCGATATCCATCGCGATCGCCCCCGCTCGCCCGCTCGTTGGATCGCGGCGGTCGAGATCGCGCTGATCGTCGCCGTCTTTGCCTTGCAGGCGGCCTGGCCCGTCCCCGACCCCAACGAACCGCACTATCTCGGCAAGGCCAGGCATTTCTGGGACCCGCAATGGGTGCCCGACGATTTCTTCTTCAACTCGGCCGACACGCACCTGGTCTTCTATGTCAGCCTGGGCTGGCTGGCCAACTGGCTTTCACTCACGGCATTTGCCTGGACCGGCCGCTTCTGTACCTGGCTGCTCTTGGCCTGGAGCTGGCGGCGGCTCAGTTACGCGCTGCTGCCGCGGCCCGGCTGGGCCGTGCTATCCGCCGCCATCTTCCTCACGCTCAACGTCTGCTGCCACATGGCCGGCGAGTGGGTCGTCGGCGGTTTTGAGGCCAAGGGACTGGCCTACGTGTTGGTGTTCCTCGGACTGGCCGAGATCGTCCGCGACCGCTGGAATGCGGCCTGGCTGCTGCTGGGCGCCGCCTCGTCGCTGCACGTGCTGGTGGGCGGCTGGTCCACCATCGCCGCCGCCATTTGCTGGCTGACGCTCCCCGCGCGGCCGGCGCTGCGGTCGATGCTCCCCGGCCTGGCCGGCGGCCTTCTGTTTTCGCTGCCCGGCCTGGCCGCCGCGCTGGCGATCAATTGGGGAGTCGAGTCGGAGATCGTGGCCGAGGCCAACACGCTCTACGTCTATCGCCGCCTGCGGCACCACCTGGTTCCCCAGAGCTTCGGCGCCTGGATGCTCGCCCGGCACCTGCTGATGATCCTGCTCTGGCTCGCCTTGATCCGGCTGACGCCTGTCGACCCGGCGCAGCGGCGGTTGCGAGGCATCGTGGCCGGCGCCGTCGCCATTGCCGTGTTGGGGTTCGTCATCAGCCTCGTCCTGCAGAACCACCCCACAACCGCCGCCGCCTTGTTGCGGCTCTACTGGTTCCGTCTCTCCGACTCGCTCGTTCCGGCCGGCGTGGCCCTCACCGCCATCGTGTACGCGGCCCGCCAGCCTCATCAACGATACAAAACCGCGCGCTGGTGCGCCGGCTGGCTGGTCGTGTGCGCCGTCCTGGCGGCGGCCAACCACCACGAGTATGCAGCCGCGCGGTTTTTCGGCGGACCGCCGCGGGCCGACAAGCCGGGCAAAGTGATCGACTACGCCGACTGGCGGGCTGCTTGCGACTGGGCCACCGAGCACACGCCGTCCGACGCCCGCTTCCTCACGCCCCGCCTGGCGCAGACGTTCAAGTGGTATGCCGCGCGGAGCGAGGTGGTGTCGTGGAAGGACGTGCCGCAAGACGCCCGCGCCATTGTCGAATGGTGGCGGCGGCTGAACGACATCCACGGCCTGCACGACCGGGTCGGCGGCCAGCGATGGCACGACTCGCTCGCCGAGCTCAGCGAGCAACGGCTCCGCCGGCTGGGCCGCACGTACCGGGCCGGCTACCTGCTCACCGAATCCCGGCCGCGTCTCGATCTGCCGCGCCTGTATCACAATGCCTCTTATGCGATCTACCGTGTGGAATGAACGGCGACTTTCCTGAACGCTTGCGGGCGCGGCTGCAGTCCGGCTTGCCCGGCCGCGCCGCCCAGCGGCTCTTCGAGCCCGACCTCAGCTACGGCCGTCATTTCGGTCCGCCCACGGCCCACTCGCGGGCGGCCGCCGTGCTGGTGCTCTTATATCCGGACCAGCACGGCTGGCACTTGCCGCTGACGGTCCGCCCGGCGACGATGGCCACGCACGCCGGCCAGATCAGCTTGCCCGGCGGCATGATCGAGCCCGGCGAAACGCCGGACCAGGCCGCGCTGCGCGAGCTCGCCGAAGAGCTCGGCGTCACGGCCGGCGAGGTCGACGTCCTCGGTCAGCTCTCGCCCCTCT
>JBBDNX010000372.1:0-23212 GCA_040877345.1 Pirellulales bacterium | reverse complement strand
AAGGATAAACGGTCTTGCAGAAAAAGGCTCTATCAGCAGTCAGCAAGCCGCGACTCTCCATCAGATCCGATTCCTTGGGAACGATGCCGCACACGAACTCTATCAACCGAGCGCACGGAACGTTAGCATGGCTCTTGACATCGTTGAGCACCTCCTAGAACAGGTTTACGAACAGCCAGCAAAGGCAAAGGCTCTCGCCGCCCGCAAGCGCCCTTCAAAATAGGCCCAACCGACATTAGCATAAGCGCATCTGGCCGGAGGGTGGACGCCGGTGGCTGGCATGTCCCGCCTCGAATAAACTTTCCAGGGGCAAAAGGCGCTGTCAAAAGACTCGGCACGATGGGAAAACTCCTGATCTTCTCCGCCCTCGTCCCGATCGGATGGCTGTTATCCGGGCGCCGACCCGAGCCGGCTCGTAAATCCGCACGGGCCCTGGCCGTCCTGTTGGCTGTTTTGCTCCTGGGCCTGGCCGTCGCCGGGTCGCTGCATCAGGCTGCACCTGCACCCATCCTCCACCGGTGGGGCGGCCACGCATTCGTAATTCTCGCCTGGCTCTCGGCGCCGTTCGCCCTCGGCGTCCTCCTGGAGCGCTCCGTGCGTCGACGCCCCTTCTCGGCCGCGTTCCAAGCCCTCCTGCTCTTCGCCTTCCTCGGCCTTTCCATCTTGGCGGGGTTCACTGGCTACCTGGGGCCGTCGCACGTCCAACCCGCCGACGAAGAGACCCGCATCCGCTTCACCGTCTTGCATCTCTTCATCCTGCCAGCACTGATCGGCACCCTCGCCGTGGCTTGGCTCTGGCTGCTGCGCCCAGGCAACCAGAGGGCCGCCTGAAGACGACGCCGGCACGCCGGCAGCCCCGCTGTGGTCCCTCTTCGTTCGCTCGATAAGAGTCAGATCGCGTCCCAGGCGCCCAGGCTCTTGCGGTGAACCTCGATCTCCATACAACATTCCGTACAAAATTCCGAACACCCCCCTTGACAACCGGCCACTCCCTGCGTTATAGAGGAGGCAGGACACCGAACGGGCGAAGGGGAGAGCGGGGGATGGCGGGGAACGGCCGCCACAGCCGCACCTGCTGCACCGATCAGCCGAGAGGAACCAAAAACCAAAGCACCAGGACCTCTGCCTTTTTCCGTGGCGTCTCCGTGTTCTCCGTAACTCCGTGGTGAATCCTTTCGTCCGTCCGTCCGTTCCAAGAACAAAGCCCCAAGACCGAACTTCCCAGTAGACCCCATCTTCCCCAAGTTCCGGATTGTTCGGAATAAAGCGTCGGAAAGTGGTGAACAACTCAATTGCCTCAATTGCCTCAATTGCCAAAAGTGGTGACCAGTGGCCCGTGGTCAGCACGCGGCGGACCTCCGGCACGCGACCCAAAACCCAATGACCAATGATAAATGACAAATGACAAATGACAAATGACCAATGACCAATGACGTCCCCATGCAGTTCTGACTGGGCTGCAAGTGGCTGTAAGTCCGCCTTTGGAGGACCGCAGGCGGAACCACTTAAACCACTGCAAAACGGGAAACAACTCAACCGGCAGGCCGGAGGCTGGAGGCTGCAGGCCAGAGGTAGGCTGCTCCGCCGCAGGCAGACTTCCAGCACGGCCAGGACCGTCCGTCGTCGGGCACTCGTCCGTCCGTCGTCTTGGCGCCTTGGCGCCTTTGCGTGAGGGCTTCGTCCGTGCGTCCCAAGAACAAAGTCCCAAGAACCAAGCACCTCAGTTCCGAGTTCTGACCCTCTGAGTTCTGACCCTTAAACCACCGAAAATCGGGAAACAACTCAACCGGCAGGCCGGAGGCTGGAGGCTGCAGGCCAGAGGTAGGCTGCTCCGCCGCAGGCAGACTTCCAGCACGGCCAGGACCGTCCGTCGTCGGGCACTCGTCCGTCCGTCGTCTTGGCGCCTTGGCGCCTTTGCGTGAGGGCTTCGTCCGTGCGTCCCAAGAACAAAGTCCCAAGAACCAAGCACCTCAGTTCCGAGTTCTGACCATCTGAGTTCTGACCCTTAAATCACCGAAAATCGGGAAACAACTCAAAACTCAGCCGAGCAGAACGGCGAACTTACCGTCTTCTTTTCGTGCCTTTTCGTGTTTCTTGTGGCCATCTTCTTTCGTCCGTCGTCCGTCCCCGTCATCACCTTGTCCCCTTGTCCCCTTGTCCCCTGGTCGTGTTTTCGCCCCTTCGCCTCATCGCCCCATCGTCTCATCGTTCCTCGCCTCCAGCCTCCAGCCTCCGGCCTCCGGCCTGCCCCTGCCCTTTTTCGCTGGCATTTCTCGCCTGCGCTCAGGGACAATAGGGCCTATCAGCCAACGTAGTACGCAGGCGGAAGCACGACAAGGGGACAAGGCGACACGGCGACAAGGGGAACGGACGAAGACTGGGGCACGCTACCGCTTTGCCGCCAGGCACCCGACGGAACCTCTGACCTCTGACCTCTGACTTCTGACTTCTGACGAGGCCCCAATGAACCGCCGTCTCCTCTTAATGATCATCGCGATTCTCTTCGCTCCGCTGGCGGCGGCCGATGCCAGCGAGAGGGCCAGCGAGAGGCCGAACGTCGTCATCCTGTTTGCCGACGATCTGGGCTATGGCGACCTGGGCTGCTATGGCCATCCCGGCATTCGTACGCCGCACCTCGATCGCATGGCGGCCGAAGGGCTGCGCTTCACCGACTTCTACTCGGCCGCCGAAGTCTGCACCCCCAGCCGCGCGGCGCTGCTCACCGGCAGATATCCTGTTCGCAGCGGTATGTGCGAGACGGCCGGCGCGCGGCGCGTGCTGTTCCCGAACTCGAAAGGAGGCTTGCCGCCCGCCGAAGTCACGCTGGCCGAGGCCCTCAAGGCAAACGGCTACGCAACCGCCCACCTCGGCAAATGGCACCTCGGCATTCATGAAGGGTCGCGGCCGCTGGACCAGGGCTTCGATTCCTCGTTCGGCCTGCCCTACTCGAACGACATGGACGCGCGCCCCGGTCTGCCGCGCGGGGCGTCCGCCTCGGCCACGCCCCCCGCCGATGGCTGGAACGTGCCGCTGTTGCGCAACGGCGAAGTCGTCGAGCAGCCCGCCGACCAGGCCACGCTCACCAAGCGCTATACCGAGGAAGCGGTGAAGTTCATCCGCGAAAAGAAGGGCGGCCCGTTCTTCCTGTACTTGGCCCACACCATGCCCCACGTGCCGCTGTTCGCCTCGCCGGAGTTCAAGGGCCGGAGCCTGCGCGGCATCTATGGCGACACCATCGAGGAGATCGACCACAGCACGGGCGAAATCCTCGCCGCGCTGCGCACCGAGGGCCTGGCGGAAAAAACGCTCGTCATCTTCACCAGCGACAACGGCCCCTGGCTCACGCAGGGCGCCCAAGGCGGCAGCGCCGGCCTGTTGCGCGACGGCAAAGGGAGCACCTGGGAAGGCGGCATGCGCGTCCCCGGCATCGCCTGGATGCCCGGCCGGATCACACCCGCCGTCACCAGCCAGCCCGCCAGCACGCTCGACCTGTTGCCGACCGCCCTGGCCCTGGCCGGCGCCGCGCCCCCCGCCGGCGTCGCACTCGATGGCCGCGACCTTGGGCCGCTGCTGTTCGACGGCGATCCGCTCTCACCGCAACCGTTCTTTTATTACCGCGGGGATCAGATCTTTGCTTGCCGCCTCGGCGACTGGAAAGCGCACTTTCGCACGCAGGCCGGTTACGGCCAGCCCCAGCCGGAGCTGCACGAGCCGCCGCTCTTGTTTCATCTGCCGCGCGACCCGTCCGAGCGGTTCAACGTGGCCGCCGGCCACCCCGACGTGCTCGCGGAAATCAACGCTGCCGTCGAAGAGCATCGCTCATCCGTCACTCCCGGAAAGCCGCAGCTCGAATGAAGCGGACGCCCACGATGACCATCTCACTCCGACTCGCGCTCGTTGCGCTAGCCGCCCTGGCTTGCTTCGGCTGGGCCCAATCCCTGGCCGCCGAACCCGCTGCGCCAAAGCTCAACATTGTCTTCATTCTGGCCGACGATCTCGGCTGGGGCGAAACGGGCTGCTACGGCCAGAAGAAGATCCCCACGCCGAACATCGACCGGCTCGCGGCCCAGGGGATGCGCTTCACGCGTCATTACTCCGGTGCTCCCGTGTGTGCGCCGTCACGGTGCGTGCTGATGACCGGCAAGCACCTGGGCCATGCGGAGATCCGGGGCAATCGGGGCGTGCAGGCCGCCTTTCCACAGTTCACTGAAGGTCAGTATCCGCTCTCGGAAAGCGCGCTCACCGTGGCCCAGGTGTTCCAAAAGGCCGGCTACGCCACCGCCGCCATGGGCAAGTGGGGGCTCGGTCCCGTCGGCAGCACGGGCGACCCGAATCGCAAGGGCTTCGACCTGTTCTTCGGCTACAACTGCCAGAGCGTCGCGCACAGCTTTTATCCACCTCACGTGTGGCGAAACGCCCAGCGCATCCCGATCAACGCCAACCCCATTCCCGGCCACCAAAAGCAGCTCCAGGGCGAGGTGCGGCTCGACGACTGGATCGGCGAAACCTACGCGCCCATGCTCATGATCGAGGAGGCCGTGAAGTTCATCGAGGACCATCAGGCGCGGCCCTTCTTTCTTTACCTGCCGTTCATCGAGCCCCACGTCGCCATGCACCCGCCCCGCGAGTCGGTCGAAAGGTTTCCGGCCGAGTGGGACACCGAGCCCTATCGCGGCCAGTGCGGCTACCTGCCGCATCCGCGGCCCCGCGCGGGTTATGCGGCGATGATTTCGGACCTCGACGGCTACGTCGGCCGGGTCATGGAAACGCTGGAAAAGACCGGCCTCGACGGGCGCACGCTGGTGGTCTTCACCAGCGACAACGGCACCACGCGCCCGCGCCTGCCGGGCACGCATTTCCATGTCGGCGGAGTGGATGCCGCCTTCTTCAACAGCACGGCAGGCCTGCGCGGTTACAAGGGCAGCCTCTACGAAGGCGGCATCCGCGTGCCGATGATCGTGCGCCTGCCGGGTCGCGTGAAGGCCGGCACGGTGAACGACACGCCGGGTTACTTCGCCGACTGGTTTCCGACCTTATGCGACGCCGCCGGATTCGACGCGCCGGCCGGTCTCGATGGCGAGAGCCTCTGGCCCGCAATAACCGGTGACGAAACCCCCAGCGCACGCAAGCCGATGGTTTGGGTCTTCCCCGAATACGGCGGCCAGGCGGCCGTCCGCATCGGCGGCTTCAAAGTCATTCGCCAGGGCCTCAAGACGCCAACGCCCGGCGCTTGGGAGGTCTATGATCTCGATAAAGACCACGCCGAAGAGCACGATCTGGCGGCGTCTCGCGCCGACCTGGTCCAACAGGCCGAGAACATCCTCCGCCGCGAAGCCGCACCCAACGACGTGTTTCCGCTCGCCATACCGGGCGTCAACGCCGCTGCACCCATGCGCTGATTTATACCGATGAAGCTTCAGATCCTGTTCATTCTCCTGGGCGTTCTCGCTGGCCCAGCAGCGGCGGCTGAGAGGCCGAACATCCTCTGGCTCACCAGCGAGGACCATGGCCCCCAGATGGGCTGCTACGGCGACGCGGTCGCGCGCACGCCGCATGTCGATGCCCTGGCCGCCAAGGGCATGATCTTTACCCGCGTCTGGGCCTGCGTGCCGGTCTGCGCGCCGGCCCGCACCGCGATCATCTCCGGCATCTATCCGGCCAGCAGCGGCGGCCTGCACATGCGCTCGATGGTCCCGCTGCCTTCCGGCACGGCCATGTTCTCGCAGCTCCTCCGCGAGGCCGGCTACTACTGCACCAACAATGCCAAGGAGGACTACAACCTTCCCAAGCCCGCCGGCGTGTGGGACGAGTCGTCCGGCCGGGCGCACTGGAACAAGCGCGGCGCGGCCCAGCCGTTCTTCGCCGTCTTCAACTCGATGAAAAGCCACGAAAGCCAGATCCGCACTCGCCCGCACAGACAGGTCACCGACCCGGCCAGCGTGCGCATCCCGGCCTACCATCCCGACACGCCCCAAGTCCGCCAGGACTGGGCCCAGTATTACGATAAGGTCAGCGAGGCGGATGCCGATGCCGCAGCCCGCTTGAAGGAGCTCGAAGCAGCGGGACTCGCCGCCGAGACGATCGTCTTCTACTACGCCGACCACGGCAGCGGCATGCCCCGCTCGAAGCGTTGGCCTTCCAACTCCGGCCTGCACGTGCCGCTGGTCGTTTATTTCCCCGAGAAATGGCGGCACCTGGCCCCGGATGAATATCAGCCCGGCGGCGAGTCCGGCCGCTTGGTCAATTTCGTCGATCTCGCCCCCACCGTGCTGAGCATCGCCGGCATCCAACCGCCCGACTGGGTGCAAGGACATGCCTTTGCCGGCCCATATCAAGCGCTGCCGCGGCCTTTCTTGTTCGGCGAGCGCGGCCGCATGGACGAACGCCACGACCTCGTGCGCAGCGTCAGCGACGGCCGCTACGTGTATCTGCGCAACTACTTCCCACACGTCTCCCAGGCCCAGCACGTCGATTACCAGTTCCAGACGCCCACCACGCGCATCTGGCGCGACCTGTTCGACCAAGGGGGCACCACCCAGCCGCAGTCGCTCTTCTGGAAGACGCCCAAGGAGCCCGAGGAGCTCTACGACCTCCAGACCGATCCCGACGAGGTGCACAACCTGGCGGCCTCGCCGGAACATCGCGAAATCCTCGAAAAGCTACGCCAAGCCCAGCGCGAGCATGCCGCGCGGATCCGCGACGTCTGCTTCCTGCCCGAAGGCGACATGCACGCGCGCTCAGAGGGGACCACCCCCTACGACATGGCCCGCGACGAGACGAAGTATCCCTTCCAGCGCATCGCCGGCGCCGCCGAGCTGGCTGCTGACTTCGATGCAGCCGCTCTGCCCCAGCTCACCCGGCTGCTGAGCGACGGCGACAGCGCGGTGCGCTATTGGGCCGCGCTGGGTTTGCTGATCCGCGGCGCCGACGCCGTCGAGACCGGCCAGGCCGCCCTCCGCGCCGCCCTGGACGACAGTTCGCCCCACGTCCGCATCGTCGCGGCCCAGGCGTTGGCCCAGTACGGCGGCGAGGCCGATCTGCGGCCTGCGCTGGCCGTCCTGGGCGAGCTGGCGCCCCCCGAAAGGCACGACGTTTTCGTCGCCGTGGCCGCTCTCACCGCCATCGAGGCACTTGGACCGAAGGCGGCGCCGCTGTTCGAGACGGTCCGCACCATGAATCCGCGGGGGCCATCCCCCGATGCACGCTATGATCCCTACGTCCCCCGCCTCATCGCCAACATCACCGGCATGCCTCGAGATGACGCACCGGACGCGGCCCCGAACAAGCCGAACAAGAATCGAAACCGTGGTTGATGAGCGACACATGGAGATTACCACAGTAGCGCGTTAAGACTGCGTCCGATTGCCCCGAAGGGGCCCCTTGTCGTGCCTTCCCTTCAGGCCAGTGATCGTCGCCAGCCAATCGCCGTTCTCGGCTGTCAGGGCTCGCCCGCCGATGGGTGGAATGGGCCGGCCCAGGCAGACGGCACGGGAGGAGGCGCAGCACGACGGGTCGCAAGTGTGCCAACGATCTTGACAGTCCTGGCCGCCAGAGTTCGCTCGAACAGCGCTGCCGATAGTTATCGCTGGAGTTGTCGGAAAGACCAGTGCTCGCGGTCGGCGAGACCGACCTGGGCTCCAGGACAATTCTCGCAACGGTGTTGAGATTCTCGATATAATCGAGCGGATATGCAACCGGTCACAGGAAAAGGACAAACGTATGGACTGGCGAGATCGAATCAGCGTGAATCCAAACATCTGTCACGGTAAAGCTTGCATCAAGGGGACGCGAGTCATGGTTTCCGTGATCCTGGACAATCTGGCGGCCGAGGAACCAGTCGAAGCCATTCTGAAGAGTTACCCGACGCTGAGCCACGACGATATCCAAGCCGCATTATCGTATGCCGCCGAATTGGCCCGCGAGCGCTTCGTTGCCGTGCCGGGAGACGTGTAGGTGCGGTTCAAGATCGACGAGAACTTGCCTATTGAGGTCGCTGAGCTACTACGGCAGCATGGACACGATGCCTTGACGGTGCCTGACCAGAATCTGGCTGGACAGCCTGACCCGCGGGTGGCCCTCGTTTGTCGCCACGAAGGGCGGGCGCTGGTGACGCTGGACCTCGACTTCTCCGATATCCGTCACTATCCGCCCGCGGACTACGAGGGAATCATCGTGCTTCGACCCGCGCTACAAAGCATTACGCGGTTTATCCGCCTCATGGGCCGCGTCGTGCCTCTGCTGGATCAAGAGCCGCTCAAGGGGTTGCTGTGGATTGTCGACGATCACCGCGTCCGAGTGCGCGGAACCGCATTGCCGTGAGTCACGCTCATTTTGCACGGCCTGCGTCGGGGATCCGCCAGGGGCGGACGGCGCACGACTTCCTCCTTCCGCCGACTTGCGGAGCAGTTCTTCGTTCCCCAGACCAATCGGCCACGGCAAAGCCACCAGACGGCCATCCGACTCGCAAACCCAGCCTCGCCCCTTTTTTGTTAGCATTTCCCGCGTGTGCTCAGGCAGAATAGAGCCCAACGGCCAAGAGCGCGAGGGAGATCACCAGGCACCTTCACCGCTGCAAAGGAGCACTCTCATGAAAAACCGATTTGTCCTGGCCTGCGGGATGTTGTGCCTGCTAGGCAACTCCGTGCTGGCGGCCGACGCTCGCCCGAACGTGCTGTTTCTGATCTCCGACGACCTGAACAATTTCCTCGGCTGCTACGGCGACCCCCGCGCCAAGACGCCGCATATCGACCGGCTGGCGGCCCGCGGCGTGCGGTTCGACCGGGCCTATTGCACTTTTCCATTGTGCGGACCGAGCCGCAACTCGCTCTTGACCGGCCTCTATCCCAACAGCACCGGCATCCTGGCCAACGGTCAGATCTTCCGGCAGACGATCCCCTCGCAGCCGAGCATGTCGCAGGCCTTCCGCACCTCGGGCTATTTCGCGGCCCGCATCGGCAAGCTGTATCACTACAACGTGCCGCGGTCGGTCGGCACCAACGGCCACGACGATCCCGGCTCGTGGGAGCTGGAGCTGAACCCGGCCGGCGTCGATCGGCTGGAAGAAGAGCCGCACATCTTTTCGCTGCAGCCCGGCCAGTTCGGCGGCACGCTCAGTTGGTACGCCTCGCCCAAGAGCGACCGGCACCACACCGACGCCATCATGGCCGACGATGCCGAGTGGGTGCTCCAGCGCTGCGCGCAGCGGCGCGACCGGCCGTTCTTTCTGGCCGTCGGCTTCTTCCGCCCCCACACTCCCTACGTCGCGCCCAAGACGTATTTCGATCTTTACCCTGAGCAGGAAATGCCGCTCGTCGAAGGCGTGATGGACGACCAGGCCGACATCCCGCCCGCCGGCCTGGGCAGCTCCAAAAAGGAGCAGGACGAGATGACCGACGAGCTGCGCCGCCAGTGCGTGCAGGCCTATTACGCCAGCATCAGCTTCATGGATGCGCAGGTCGGCCGCGTCGTCGACGCCCTGGACCGGCTGGGACTGGCCGAGAATACCATCATCGTCTTCACCAGCGACCACGGCTACCACATGGGCGAGCACGGACTGTGGCAGAAGATGAGCCTCTTCGAAGAGAGCGCCCGCGTGCCGCTGGTGATCGTCGCCCCCGGCGGCGCGGCCGGGGGCGGCGCGGCCGAGTCGCCCGTCTCCCAGGTCGACCTGTTCCCCACGCTGGCCGAACTGTGCGGCGTCAGCCCGCCGGCCAACCTGCAAGGCCAGAGCCTGGTGCCCATGCTGAAAGATCCGGCCGCTCCGGGCCGTGGCTGGGCGTTGACACAGGTCACGCGCGGCGGCGCACGCGCCCGGTTCTTCGGATATAGCTTGCGGACCCCGCGCTGGCGCTACACCGAGTGGGGCGAAGACGGCCAGGGCCGCGAGCTCTACGACCACGAAGCCGATCCTCGCGAGCTCGTGAACCTGGCCGCCGAGTCGGCCCACGCTGAAACCGTCGAGGAACTCTCGCAACAACTGCGCGAGGCCGCCAAGACCACGTATCCGCCCTCCGGCCAGGCGCCCGAGATCCGACCCGGCCTCTGGGCCCCGGACCTCACGGAGCCGTAAGCCGGCCGGATCGGCCAATCTGTTTCAAAGGGCCTTTTTGACGCAACATGACTTCTCTCTCATCGAGCATCGCCATGACCCGCTGCCTGACGCTGCGTCTGTTCATCGCGGCCTTGTTCCCTTGTTTGCTGTTTACTGCCGCCCTGGCCGCCGGAGGCGTGCGGGCGGACGACGCGCGGCCGCCGAACCTGGTGCTCATCCTGGCCGACGATTTTGGGTACGAGTGCGTCACGGCCAACGGCGGGCAGTCGTATCAAACGCCCCATCTCGACAAGCTGGCCGAGACCGGCATGCGGTTCGAGCACTGCCACGTGCAGCCGCTCTGCACGCCCACGCGAGTGCAGTTGATGACCGGCGTCTACAACGTCCGCAACTACACCGCGTTCGGCATCCTCGACCCGCAAGTCACCACGTTCGCCCATCTGCTCAAGCGAGCAGGCTACGCGACCGGCATCACGGGCAAGTGGCAGCTCGGCCGCGGCAAGGATCTGCCGCGGCAATTCGGCTTCGACGAGTCGTTTCTCTGGCAGCACACGCGCCGGCCGCCCCGCTATGCCAATCCGGGGCTGGAGCTCCACGGCGAAGAGCGGGATTACCACGACGGCCAGTACGGGCCGAAGCTGGTCAACGACTTCGCGCTCGACTTCGTCACGCGGCACCAGGAGCAGCCGTTCTTTCTCTACTACCCGATGATCCTGACGCACGCCCCGTTTCAACCCACCCCCGACAGCCCGAACTGGGATCCGCGGGCCCGGGGCGAGAGAGTGAACAGAAATGCCAGGCATTTCGCCGACATGACCGCCTACATGGACAAGATGATCGGCCGCCTGGTGGCCAAGCTCGACGAGTTGGGCATTCGCGACAACACGCTGGTGATCTTCCTCGGCGACAACGGCACGGCCCCTCGCATCACCTCGCGGTTCCAAGGCCAGCCGTACCAGGGCGGCAAGGGTCAAGCAACGGCCCGCGGCACGCACGTGCCGCTGGTCGCCAACTGGCCAGGAAAAATTCCCGCCGGCTGGGTCAACACCGACCTGATCGACAGCACCGATTTTCTGCCCACGCTCTGCGAGGCGGCCGGCGCGGCGATCCCCGCCTCGCTCTCGCTCGACGGCCGCAGCTTCCTGCCGCAGTTGCTCGGCCAGCCAGGCCAGCCGCGCCAGTGGCTCTACTGCTGGTACGCCCCCAACGGCGGCCCGCGGCCGAAGTTTGAATTTGCCATGAGCCGGACGCACAAGCTCTATCGCAACGGCCGCTTCTTCGCGCTGGCGTCCGATCCATTCGAGGAGCAGCCGTTCGAAGTGGCGAATCTAACCGGCCCGGATGCCGAGGCGGCCCGGACGCTCCAAGCCGCGCTGGATCAGTATACCCACGCCCGCCCCGCGAAGGCGGATTAGTTCTCATCAGTAGCCGAGAACCTTCACGGCCGGCCTCCCAAAAAGCTCGAAAGCCCACCGGAGCGTCGTAAAAGCATAATCCACTGTTAGTTGCGGCGGCCCGACGGTTGCCCGGGCTTGATTTGTTTCACCGAATGGGCTATTTTCACCATGTGGTGAAAGTGGCTTTTTTAGTGAAACCAATATGGCTCATGGACTTGGATCTCGCGTTTTAGGCTGGATCGATGCTGTTGCTCACCGGACCGGTGCGTTTTCTGTCGCTTCACATCGATTCACCGGTCGTGGGCAGCATGACCTGATCGTCGACGTCGCTCCCACAGGTGCGAGGGGCAAAGTGCGGTTGCTGGTCGAAGCAAGAACCCGCGTCACGCCCCAAATGGCGTTGGGCATCCTGGAAGGTGCGGCTTCGCGACGAGCCAATGAGGTCCTGCTCCTGTGCAGTCCATCGATCTCGGATCGGGTTGCCGAGATTTGTCGCCTGAAGGGGGTCGGCTACCTCGATGAAGGAGGAAACTGCCACATGGAAGGGCCTGGTCTGTTCATCCACGTCGAGGGCAAAGGCAACCTCCATCCCGACACGCGACCAGCGGGAGACCCATTCGCAACGAAGTCCAGTCGAATCGTCCGGCTGCTCCTGAGCGAGCCGCATCGAGGCTGGCAGGTCCAGGAGCTTGCCCGTCAGGCCGACGTGAGCCTTGGCCTCGTCGCGCGAGTCAAGCAGACATTGGTCGAGCAAGCGCTGGCCGAGGTCCGTGATCGCCGAGTCTATGCACGGGACCCCGAGGACCTGCTCGCCGCTTGGAGCAGGGCCTATCAGGCGCCGGCTGAACGGCTCTCATACTACGTCATGGACAAACCGGCAGACGTCGAGCGCAGAATTCGCGATTGGTGCGCGAGCCACAATGCGCGCTATGCGCTGACCCACTTTTCTGGGGCTTGGCGAGTCGCGCCAATGGTCCGGTATAACCACGCCACGCTGTACGTCGACGTGCCGCCGCGAGATGGCCTTCAACCGTTGGTGGAGGACATTGGGGCCAAGCTCGTAGAGACCGGCTCAAATCTGTCGCTGTGGATTCCCCACGACGAATTCGTGTTCCACGGCGCACGAGTGATTGAGGGCTTGCAAGTCGCCTCGCCGCTGCAATTATACCTGGACCTGGCGAACACTCCGGGTCGCGGCGCCGAGGCCAGCCAGGAGATTCTGGAACGGGAGATCCGTCCAACATGGCAGTTGACAAAGCATACGGCGACGACGAGGCGATTGCGGCATGCCGATCTGTCTTGATCGAGCGCGTCACCACGTTGCTGGACGCACTCGGAGTGCCCAGCGAAAACGTGTAACAGCCCCGGATCCACCGTCCACGGCCAGAGACGGCATTTTTTGCGTTGGCTGCGGCGATGGATTAGAGTCTGCAAAACAGAGGCGCATGGCAGCCATGGACGTACCTTGTGCGCGCTTGAAATAGGCAGATGGTTGCCGGAGGTCCACCGCGATGCGAACATCTCTGATTCTTCTCGTTGCGTCCCTTTGCCTCCTTTGCGGCCCATCCCATGCCGCGGAGAAGCCGAACGTCGTCATCTTCCTTGCGGACGATCAAGGCTGGGGCGACCTGAGCGTCACCGGCAACGGGCAGCTTCGCACGCCGCACGTCGATTCGCTGGCGCGCGACGGGGTCACGCTCGACCGCTTCTTTGTCTGCCCCGTGTGCGCGCCGACGCGAGCGGAGTTTTTCACCGGGCGCTACCACCCGCGCACCGGCGTCCGCGGCGTCTCCACCGGCCAGGAACGATTGAACCTCGACGAAAAAACCTTCGCCGATGCTTTCCGGGCCGCGGGCTACGCCACGGGCGCTTTCGGCAAGTGGCACAACGGCAGCCAATGGCCTTACCACCCGAACGCCCGCGGCTTCGACGAGTACTACGGCTTCACCTCCGGCCACTGGGGCGAGTACTACGACGCCCCGCTCGAACACAACGGCCGGCCCGTGCGGGGCAAGGGGTTCATCGCGGATGACTTCACCGGCCACGCGCTGGCGTTCATCGAGGAACACAAGGATCGGCCGTTCCTCTGCTACCTGCCGTTCAACACGCCGCATTCGCCGTTCTGCGTGCCCGACGAGTTCTGGTCGCGGTTCAAAAACAAGCCCATCGCCCAGCGCGGCCCTGAGGGGGACAACGAGGACGCCGACGTGACCCGCGCCGCGCTGGCCATGTGCGAGAACGTCGACCACAACGTGGGGCGGGTCCTCGCCCGGCTCGACGAGCTTAAGCTGCGCGAGAACACCATCGTGCTGTACTTCTCCGACAACGGCCCTGAGCATTTCCGCTTCAACGGCGGCATGAAAGGCCGCAAAGGAACCACCGACGAAGGGGGCGTGCGCGTGCCCTGCTTCATCCGCTGGCCCGCGCAGTTGAAGCCGGGGATCACCGTGCCGGAGATTTGCGGCGCGATCGATCTGCTCCCCACGCTCACGTCCTTGGCCGGCATCGCCCGCCTGGGAGACACGCCGCTCGACGGCCGCGACATCTCTTCGCTGCTGCGCGGCGAAGCAAGCGATTGGCCCGAACGGATGATCTTCTCGCACCAGGCCGGCAGGGTGAGCGTTCGCACGCAGCAGTTCCGGCTCGATGACCAGGGAGCCTTGTTCGACATGGCAGCCGATCCCGGCCAGACCAAAAACGTCGCCGGCCAGCACCCGGAGCTCGCCGCCCGCTTGTCCGCCGCCGTGGCCGACTGGCGCCGCGAAGTGCTGCCGGCAACCCGCGACGACGACCGCCCCTACCCCGTCGGCTATGCCGAGTTCCCGCGAAGCTGGCTCCCCGCCCGCGACGGCGTACCGCACGGTGGCGTGAAACGCAGCTCCGCCGCGCCGAACTGCTCGTACTTTGTCAATTGGACCAGCACCGAAGACCGCATCACCTGGGACGTCGACGTCCACGCCGCCGGCGACTACGAGGTCACGCTGCACTACACGTGCAAGCCGGGCGACGAAGGCGCCCGGATCGAGCTGGCCCACGGCGCGGCCAGGCTGGTCGCCGCCGTTTCGCCCGCCTGGGATCCGCCCCTGATCACCGACCAGGACGTCATCCCGCGGCCGCCCTCCGAGTCGATCATGAAAGACTTCCGGCCGCTGCCGCTGGGCACCGTCGAGCTGAAACAAGGACGCGGCCCGCTTACGCTGCGCGCCCTCACCGTGCCCGGAAAGGAAGTCATCCACCTGCGCGGCGTCACGCTGACACTGTTGAACCAGTGAAAACGAAAACGGGCGCGGCTAATCCGCCGGGCCGCCCGCCGCGATGCACAGCAATCGGGTTCGCGTGCGGATGAACAGCCCGCCCTCGGCGATGGCCGGCGTGGCGATGATGCTCTCGCCCAGGTCGTTGCGGGCGAGCTGCTCGTAGTCCGGGCCGTTCTTCAGAACCACCACGTTGCCGTTCTCGCCGGCCAGGTAGATCTTTCCGTCGCCGTAAACGGGCGACGCAAAATAGCTGCCGCCGCTGCCCACGCGCTGCGGACCCCGCAGCGGCTGGCCCCGCTGCGTCTCGAAAACCGTCGTGATGCCTCCCTCCTTGACGAGCAGCATCCGCCCGTCCCAGACCAGCGGCGAAACGATGTGGTCGGTGTGTCTCGTCTTGTGCTTCCAGACAAGATGCGTTTCGGTGACGTCCCCCTCGCCGCCCCCCCGCACCGCCAGGATGAACTGCTCGGCGGCGTCGTCGCCCCGCGACGTGAAACTGGCCCCCGCGAAATTGTCCGGGTGCAGGAAGGCAATATCCAGCTCGCGGCCTTCCAGGTACCCATCCTGGTTGAGGTCTCCGCGGCCGAACGTCTTCTCGAAAAACGCCTCCGGGATCGGGGTCTCGCCCACGAAGGCCTGGACCTCGGCCTTGTCGAGTTTTCCGTCCCGGTTTCCGGTCTCGGCCTGGTCGACCGACGCGATCCACTGGTTGGCGATCCCGCTGCTTTGCACCGAGATGTAGATCATGCCGTCCAGGCAGACGGGAGTCGTCTTGATGTTCCGGGGCAGGATCCTGGCGAACCAGCGCCGCCGGCCGGAGTCGGGATCGTAGCCGATCACCATCCCGGTTCCCGCCACGACGATGTCTTCCCGCCCATCCGCCGTGCAGACGACCGGGTGCGAATAGTTGACCGCCATGTCGAGCCGCTCGTCCTTCCATCGCAGCCGGCCCGTCGTTTTGTCAAAGGCGTAAAGCGCGGGATAGAGATCGTCGTCCTGGCAAAACAGCACCATGTCGCGGTACAGGACCGGCGACATGCCCGGCCCCCACTTAAAGACGAAGAACGGCGTCGGCAGCTTTTGTTGCCAAGCGTCCTTTCCCGTTCGCGCGTCGACGGCCAGCAGGCCCAGCGTGCTGAAGTAGAAGTACACGCGCTGGGAATCCGCGGCGGGGGTCGCACTCGCCTGGCTGTTCGTCTGGTGGACTTCGGCCAGAGGCCCCGTGGGCCAATCGCGCCGCCAGAGCTGCTCGCCGGTCGCCGCATCGAAGGCGAAGAGGCTGACCGTTTCGTCGCCGGTCATCCCGCTCACGAAAACGCGCCCCGCAGCCACCACCGCGCCCCCCACGCCGTCGCCCACCTTGGCCGACCAGCGAACGTTCTCAGTCGCCGAGAATTTTTCGGCCAGCGGCCTGCTGCTTACTGAAATCCCGCTGCAATTAGGGCCGCGGAACTGGGGCCAATCCTCGGCCCGAATGCTCGCCGAACCGGCGAAAAGCAGCACCAGCGCCGCAGCCAGGGCAGCGTGACCGATCAGCACAGAACCGCGATATAAACCCGCGTGGAGCAACATTCACACCTCGCTTTCCCAGCCCATGATATCAGCAATCGGCACGGCGTGCCGCGCCATCCGCCGCGGCCGGCCATTTTTCCCGATCGACATCCTTTTCAGCCACCTGCACCAGGCGCGGACTCGCTCTGGCCAAAGACGACGCCGAACGCGGCCGCCGCGTTCCTCCAGAAAATGTCCTGGATGTCGTCGGCCGACAACTGGGCGATTTCGGCGGCGTGCTTCATCGACAGCAACTGCTCGTAGATCGCCAGGATCGGGCGGCCGTCGCAGTGCGGGAACTTGAGCCCGATGCGCGCGGCGTCCAACGACTGCCAGGCCCGTCCCAGCGCGGCGTACTGCCCGTGGAAATAGGTCGAGTCCACGCCGTCCGACCCGTAAAAAATGCGGCGACGATTCTCGCGCGACAACAGCGTGATCAGCGGCCGCACGTCGGTCACGGCCGAGACGTCGTACCAGATGTTGGGCATCTCGCGGAGCCGCTCGATCGCCTGCCGGATCGGCCAGTACGTGAAGCTGCGGGCGCAATGCGCCAGGATCCAGCGGATGTTCGGGTAGCGGCGGCCGGTGTATTCGCCGAGGTCGTTCAGATTGAGCTCGTCGGCGCAGCCGTGGAATCGCGAGAGGTGCAGCGTCACCCACAACCCCAGGTGATCGGCCAGCTCCAACTGCTCGTGCGGCAGAAACTCGTGAATCCGGCACTGGGCCGCGTCGCCGGTCACGGAAAACAACCGGTACGGTTTTAGTCCGACAAAGCTGCAATCGCGCACGTCGCGTTCGATGTCCTCGGCCCGGCATGATGGCGTTACCAGCCGGTTCATGCGCGACTGCGGATCCCGCCGCACCTGCTCCAGGCACCAGCGGTTGTGCGCGGCCACGTCGATGCCCGGCGCCGGGGTCCCCAGCACCAGAAAATGCGTCTCGCGGCCGGGATACAAACGCTCCGCCCACCGCTGCACCGCCGGCAAGTCCGCCTGCGACCAGTCCCGAAACGGCGCCGGCGTCCGGGCGGAGAGATGCTCGCGATTCAACAGGTGCACGTGGGCATCGAACACGCGGCCGGGGACGAAGTCGTGCAGCTCCTCGTCCCAGATCTGCTGATCGTGCGGCTGATAGTCGCCCACCGAGACGGCCATCTTCACTCCCGTAAGTCCCGGCTTCGATGTGAACGTCGTCACCCGATCGGCCGCCGTTCGCCGGCCGCCGCTCACCGCACGAACCACGTCCTGGCCGTCGAATCGGCCTTCAGGAAGCTGAGCAGTTGCTCGGCAACCTTCTGCCGGCCCGATTGGCTGGGATGGATGCCGTCGCCCGAAAAATCCTCGCGCCGCCACATCCGCATGGCATTTCTCCATGGGTCGGCCAGTCTTGATTCGCGCCACCATTGTAGCTGCTGTGCGGAAGAAAAGCTCCGTGTCAGATGGTCTGCTATGAAATCGCCTTTCGGCCAGGTTAAACTGGGCCAGGTTAAACTGCTGGTCGAGCCGCGCCGGAACCCGCCTGGCGGCCGCGCGGCGATGTGCAAACGGCAACCGGAGCAAAACACCATGCACCGCACAAACCCTGCCCGCCGCGACTGTTTGAAGTTCGCCGCCGCGATCGGCCTGGCCGCCATCGGCGCCGCGCTCGGCCCACACCCGGCTCCAGCCGGCGACGGCGAGAGCTCGGGCGTCATCGACGTCGGCTCGCGGCTTGAGCTGTTCGTCGACGACTATCTGATCGAGCGGCTCCGCGGTGCGGAGCTCAAGATGCACCGGCCGCTGCCCAAGGACGTGGTGCTCGTATGCGACTCGCCCTGGGAAGGGAACACGTCGGCCTATTACACGTTGTTTGCCGACGGCGATCGGTTCCGCATGTACTACCGGGGAGCCCACTTCGACGAGGAGTTACAAAAAGCCTCGCACCCGGAGTTCGCCTGCTATGCCGAAAGCCGCGACGGCATCCGGTGGCAAAAGCCGAAGCTCGGCCTGTTCGAGTTCCACGGCTCCACGGACAACAACATCGTCTGGGCCGGCGAGGGGACGCACAACTTCACCCCCTTCAAGGACGCCAACCCCAACTGCGCGGCCGACGCGAGGTACAAGGCCTTGGCCGGCGATTCAAGAGGGTTGAAAGCATATAAGTCGCCGGACGGAATTCACTGGTCGCTGATGAGCAGCGAGCCGGTGATCACCGACGGCGCGTTCGACTCGCAGAACCTCGCCTTCTGGCACCCGGAACAGAACTGCTACCTCGACTTCCACCGCATGGGGCGCGCGGGAGTGCGGGACATCATGACCGCCAGCTCGCCCGATTTTCTGAACTGGACCCGGCCGGTGTTCCTCGAATACGGCGATGCCCCGACAGAGCACCTTTACACCAACGCCATCCAGCCTTACTTCAGGGCCCCTCACCTGCTGCTCGGATTCCCGACCCGTTTCCAGCCGGAGCACGAGCAGGTCGAGCCGATCCTGATGACCAGCCGCGACGGCCGGAACCTCAAGCGCTGGCCGCAGCCGCTGATTCCGATCACGGCGCCCAAGGACCGCGACGGCAACCGCAGCAACTACATGAGCTGGGGCTTGCTCCAGCTTCCGGGCCAGGAGGGCGAATTGTCGGTGTACGCTACGGAAGCCTACTACGCCGGACCCGGCAGCCGTGTCCGCCGGTTCACGTTCCGCACCGACGGCTTTGTGTCCGTGCACGCGGGTGCGGCGGCCGGCGAGCTGGTCACCAGGCCGCTGACGTTCGCCGGCAACCAATTGACGTTGAACTTCGCCACGGCGGATGCCGGGCGGCTACAGGTCGAGATCCAGGACGCCGCCGGCAATCCGCTGCCCGGCTACGCGTTGGCCGACTGCCAGCCTTTGTCGGGCGACCACGTCGAGCAGGCTGTCCAGTGGAAACGGGGCAGCGACATCAGTGTCCTGGCCGGCCAGGCCGTGCGGCTGCGCTTCGCCATCAGCGACGCCGACTTGTTTGCCATGCAATTCAGCCCCCGATGACGGCGGTTCGTCGCCACGGGTGATTGTGAGCTGCCGACCTTGGAGTTGCGCATGAAAACGTGGACCTCGCTTCTTTGGTGCGCCGTCGCTCTCTCGTCTTCACCCGCGACGGCGGTGGCGGAGCTGAAGGCCGGCGCGGCGGCGGTCGACGTGACGCCGATCCATTTCCCCGTGCTGGTGAACGGCGGCATGCTCGCCGGCACCGCGAACAAGGCGACGTCCAAACTGCACGCGCGGGCGATCGTGCTGGACGACGGCCACGAGCGGGTGGCCATTGTCGTCGTCGACAGTTGCATGATGCCCCGCACGCTCCTGGACGAAGCCAAGCAATTGGCGTCCCAGCGCACCGCGATCCGGCCCGATCGGATGCTGATCTCGGCCACGCACACCCACACGGCGCCGGCGGCCATGGGTTGCCTGGGGACCGACGCCGATTTGACCTACGTGCCCTATCTCCGGGAGAAGCTGGCCGAAGCCGTGGCGGCCGCGGAAGCGAACCTGGAGCCGGCCCGCGTCGGCTGGGCCGTCCAGAATGCCGCCGAGTTCACCGCCCCGCGCCGCTGGATCCTGCGGCCGGACCGGATGGCGACCGACCCGTTCGGCAACCGGACCGTGCGGGCAAACATGCACGCCGGCGCCGACTTGAATAATGTGACGGGCGAGGCCGGGCCGGAGGATCCCGATCTATCGCTCATTTCCTTCCAATCGTTGGAGGGGCGGCCCATCGCCGTGCTGGCCAACTTTTCGATGCACTACTTCTCCGGCGTCGAGCCTTTGAACGCCGATTACTTCGGGCTGTTCTGCGAGGGCCTCCAGGCCCGCATCGGCCAGACTGGCGCAGCCGGCCGCCCGCCGTTTGTCGCCCTGATGTCGCACGGCTGCAGCGGCGACATCTGGCGCCGCGATTACACCAAGCCGGCCCCTCTCCGCCAGGAGGCCACGATCGAGAGTTACACCGAGGGATTGCTGAACATCGCTGGGGAGGCCTGCGACGGCATCACCTACACCGCTGGCGCGGACCTGGCCATGGCCGAGGCCCGCATGGAGCTGCGCTACCGGGTGCCCGGCGAGCAGCGTCTCCAATGGGCCCGCGGGATTGTGGCCGCGATGGGCGACCGCCCGCCGAAAACAATCGAGGAAGTCTACGCCCGCGAGCAGATCATCTTGCGCGAGCTGGGGTCGGCCGAGATTGTCGTGCAAGCGCTGCGGATCGGCGAGATCGGCATTGCCACGACGCCGAACGAGACCTACGCGCTGACGGGCTTGAAGCTGAAGCTGCAGAGCCCGCTGCCGCGGACGATGGTCATCGAGCTGGCCAACGGCGGCGACGGCTACATACCGCCCCCCGAGCAGCATTTTCTGGGCGGCTACAACACCTGGCCGGCGCGTTCCGCCGGTTTGGAGGTGAGCGCCGAACCCCGGATCGCGGAGGCGGCCCTGGCGTTGCTGGAGCAAGTCGCTGGCCGGCCCCGCCGCGCGTTCCGACAAAGCCTGGGTCCCGCGTCGCGCGCGATTCTCGAAGCCCGGCCGGTGGCTTACTGGCGGCTCGACGAGCTGGCCGGCCCCAGGGCTCGCGACTCGTCCGGCCACGGTCGCGACGGCTTCTATGAGCCCGGCGTGGTATTTTTTCTCGAAGGCCCCCGCTCCGACGCGTTTTGCCACGATAGCGAAACCAACCGGTCCGAAACCAACCGGGCGGCCCATTTCGCTGGCGGGCGGATCGAGTGCCGCGTCGCCGGCCTGGGCGATCGCTACAGCGTTTCACTCTGGTTCTGGAACGGCATGCCCGGCGACGCCCGCGAGACATCCGGCTGGCTCTTTTCACGTGCTCGCGATCAAGCCCTGGGTCCCCACGGCGACCACGTCGGCATCGGCGGCACGGCCACCGGGCCCGGCAAGCTGATTTTCCTGCACGGCGACGACAGCGGCGGAGCGACGCCAATCGCCGGCCGGACCGTTATCGAACGTTGGACTTGGAGCCACATCATCTTCATCCGCGACGGCGACCGCGTGCGATTGCATTTGAACGGCAACCCGGAGCCCGAGCTTGAGCTGGAGTCAGCCGCCCGTTTTCCGCCGTCGTTCGATCAGTTTTTCTTCGGCGGGCGGAGCGACAACGCATTCAACTGGGAAGGCCGTCTCGACGAGATCGCCCTTTTCGACCGCCCCTTATCCCCCCAAGAAATCCAGCAATTGGCGGTCCCCTGACCTCGCCGCCGTCACTCGACGGCACGATCCACCCATTCTGGCCGGCAGGGCGCGAAAGCCAGCGCCATGGGCCAGCGGCGGGCCGCGATCATCAGTCCTGCATACCGTCGATACGCTTGGGAGGCTCGCGCAGCAGCCCGTACACGTTCGTAGCGCTGGCCACGTACTTGTCCACCGCGTGGTAGTCGCCGTGAATGCACTCCCTGATGCCCCGCTCGCGGTAATCGTGGATCACGTCCCGCGCCATCCGCACGGCCAGATCCACGTCGCGCCGCGCGATCACGGGCGCGACCCACACGACCGGAGTTCCCCAGAAGGCGCCGCTCTGGTACGTGCCCGGCTTCACCGGCGCGAACAGCCGCTGCCACGTTTCGCCGGTCGGCAGGTGCCGCACTTGCCCACGTTCGACGATGCCGTCGTAGTGGGCGACGAGATACTGGGCAATCCGGTCGGCTTGCTCGCCCCTCGCGCAGCCGACGTGCACGGCCAGCGCGCTGCCCCAGATATCGATCTGCCGGCAATCGCGGAGCTGCTCTCGCGTTGCCTCCCGCATCCATGCAATATGCCTTGCGGTGATTTCCTATCCGAACAGCTCCAGGATCGGCTGGCCCGAGCTGATGGGACGCGTGAAGCCGTCCTTGCCCAGACGAAGATCGAGCGGAACGTCTAAGGCGTGGTAGATCGTGGCGCCGAGATCCTGGGGACGCACCGGCTGGTCCTTCACGTACGCCCCAGTCTTATCGGACTCTCCGTAGACCATGCCGCCCCGAATGCCGCCGCCTGCAACGATCGCGGAATAGCACGAGGGCCAGTGCTGGCGCCCGGGATTGGCACCGGGCGCATTGATGCGCGGAGTGCGGCCAAATTCTCCGGCGACCACAACCAGCGTGTTCTCGAGCATGCCGCGTTCATCGAGATCGACGAGCAACGCGGATAGTGCTTCATCGAGCCGCGGTAAGCACCAGCCCATGCCGTACGAACCGTCGCCGAAGGCACTGCCCATACCCATTTCTCCCCCGTGCATGTCCCAGCTTGAGCTGGGCGCTCCGCCCCCACCCGTCGGAGAGGTACCCGTCCAGCCATTGACAGTGACGAACCCGACTCCCGCCTCGACGAGCCGGCGCGCCAGGAGCAGGTTTTGTCCCAGGGGATGCATGCCGTAGCGGTCGCGCACGGTCACTGGCTCTCGTTCCAGCTCGAACGGCTGGCGTCCGTCCGGTCCGCTCGCCAACTCGAAGGCCCGGCCGTGCAAATCCTGCCAATCTCTCAGGACTCGATTCCCGCTACTGGCGCCTTCAGGGGCACACCCGCGTCCAATAACGCCACGCTGGTGCCACAGACACTGCCCATGGAACTGCAACCATTGGACTCGGTAATCTCAGATACCACACGAATCGCATAGGGAAAATCCTCCTCTTTTGGCAACACGGCAGTAACCCCGCGACGCGCCAGGCGGCCATGGCCGATTTCACGGCGTTTCGGTCCCAGCATAAAACTGGTTTCACCTACACAGAAGGGTGGAAAATTGTAGTGGAGCATGAAGCTGTCTTTCTTGGAGCCCGTAAGGTCTTCTATCAATTGCGAATCTCGCATGGCACCAAGAGTCGCCACCACCAGAGCCTGGGTTTCACCCCTGGTAAAAAGTGCTGAACCGTGAGTCTTCGGCAAAACGCCGGTTTCCACGATGATAGGCCGTACGGTTGAGGTATCACGGCCATCAATGCGTGGGTCACCATTGAGTATCTT
>JBBDNX010000371.1:0-4291 GCA_040877345.1 Pirellulales bacterium | reverse complement strand
CGCAACCTGCAGCGGATCTACCAGAAGCGGCTGGCCGACGTGGCCCTCGGCAACACCTACGCCCCGGAGGACTGCCGCACGGTCGCCCACTCGGAGCTGCAGGCCCTGGAAGGCCGCATTCAGGGCCAGTTGGCCAATGCCGAGGTCAAGCTCGACACCTACACCAAGGCGCACTTGCAGGAAAGCTCCGCGGTGATCCGCAAGGTGCTCGAGTCGCGGCTGATCACCTTCGGTCCGTAAACCCCGCACCAACCAACTGGAGCAGAGCGGCCGTGAAGATGGTGCTGGCCGTCGTTCAGCCGACCAAGCTGCACGCCCTGCGCGAGGCGCTGGTCAAGATCGGCGTGACGCGGATGACCGTCTGCGACGCGCAGGGCTATGCCCGCCAGCGGGGGCGCACGGAGATGTATCGCGGCCATGAGTACAAGACCAACCTGCTGCGAAAGGTGGAGCTGGAGATCCTCGTCAACGACGATTTCTTGGATCGCACGATCGACACCATCCTGAGCGTGGCCCGCACCGGAGCTGAAGGCACCATCGGAGACGGCAAAATCTTCGTCCTGCCGGCCGAACAGGTGGTCCGCATGAGCGACCTGGTGCGCGGCCCGGAGGGGGTCTGACCGCGATGCCTGCCCTCGTGCTCACGGCCGATCTGACGTCGATAGCCAGGGTCGAGGCCGCCGGCAAGTCGCGCGGTTGCCGCGTCGAATCGGCCCTGAGCGTCGCCGCCTTGCTGGAAAAGCTGGCCGAGGGCCCTGCTGATTTGGTCATCGTGGACCTGGGCATGAGCGGCCTCGACGTGCGGCAGTTGCTGGCTCAACTGCAAGACTTGCCGCGGCCGCCTAGCACCGTGATCGCCTTTGGCCCTCACGTGCACCACGACAAGCTGGCCGCCGCGGCCCAGGCCGGCGCGGACCGCGTTCTCTCGCGCGGACAGTTTTTCGCCCAGGCCGACGACCTCCTGCGCCAGTACGCCGACGTGGGCGCGTGAGCGCAGAAGTCAGAGGTCAGAAATCAGAAGTCGGAGATCGGATCCTTCCCGTTCAGGGTTCACCCTTCCTCTTTCTCTATTTCCTGTTCGACGTTCGCTTCGGCCGGGTCGACAACGCTGACGCCGGCCGCGTCGGTCGCTAGTGGCGGCAGGGCATACGCCTCTCCCCCTTCCACGTGGACCTCGTCCATTTCGGTGCCATCGTCGTCGCGGCGGAGCAGGAAGTACATGGCCGTCGAGGCGCACCAGAAATAGCTGTAGGCAAAACCAAGGGCCGCCAGCCGCACACAGCCGGCCCAGAATGCGATCAGGACGGCGCCCCACTCGCCGACGCCCGTGGGAGCGCGGGGTCCGACTCCCGCGCGCACCCCCGCAATCCGCTCGTTGCCGCTGCCCCAGCTTGCCGCCCAGTGCGGCAAGTAAATCACCGCTTCGGCGAAGTAGATCACCAGCAGCCACGCCAGGCTGCCCAACAAGGCGGCCACGGCCGCATAGAACAAATAGTGCAGCGGGCGATGATAGACGTACGAATAAGCGCGGCCGAGCGCGTCGAAACTGTCGGTCCCCTCGGCGCTGATCGTGGCCGCCATCAGCGGCCACCCGAACAACAAGCCCAAAAGGAGAATGGCCATCAGGAGTCCGCCCAGCAACATCAACGGCCAGAGAATTCCGGCCACCAGCAATCCCGCTTCAGCCCGCATCAACAGGCCGACCACCAGCATGGGCAGCACGCACAACAACACGCCCAATAGCGGAAACAAGGGGGCAGCCAGGTAGCTGCGCCACTTGCCGGCTGCATACCGCACAGCCGGCTTCATGCCGATGTTTTCCTCCCGGGCCAGTTGCACGGCGGCCATGCGAGTCAGCGCACCGCCGAACAAGGCCCATACCGCCGCGGCCCAAAGCAGGCACAACAGCAGGAAAGCCAAGCCGCGATACGTCAACGTCAGATCGAAAAGCTGGCGTGCCGCAGCGCTCAACTGGTACCAGGGGCCCAGGAGCGGATCGCTCGGGTAGCGGCCCAGGTGAGGCGGCGCGGTGAGCCAGTTGTCGGCGGTGCCCAGGCCAGCGGCGGGCCCCAGCGGCGTCGGGCTTACGTCTTCAGGCCCCGAGGCATCGAGCCAGGGGCAGCTCTGATAAGCGCGAGTCCAGTCGGCCAGCGGGCGCTCGTCGGCGCGCTCGAATAACAGGGCCGCCAGCCACCAGCCGAACATCGTGGCCAGCAACCCGGCGGCGGCCACCAGCAACATGCGCGCCTGCATCGCCAAGCGCAGGGCGCGCACCAGGTTCAACCAGGGAAAGACTTCCCGCCAGGCGATCTCGCGCACCACACCGCGTTGTTCCTGCATTGAGTCGCTCCCGCAGCCGTTAGAGACTAGAAAACTTGGAAAGCGCCGGCATTATAGGACCTTCGGGCCGGCATGCAAGGAAAGATGGGCGGCCTGCGTTATCCGGCGAATCCCAGGGTGGGGCGGTCCAGCGGGGCACCGATCTCGCAACCGGCCGTGAGAATGCCCCGTTAATCCTGCTGCGGCGGCTCTTCGAACTGCTCGTCGTCCTCGTCCTCGCGGCGAGGCTCGGGCACGGCATACTGCTCGCCCAGCCAACGGCCCAGGTCCACCTGCCGGCAGCGCGGGCCGCAGAACGGCAGGGCCGCTGAGGTCTCGGAATCAAATCGCTTGTCGCAAATCGGACAGCGCAGCACGCTCATTGCAAAGCGGGCAGGGTGTGGGATGGTAAGGTATGCCAGTTCAGTCTTCGCTCTTACGCTTGCTCTTGGTCTTGGATTCGCGGGTCGCGGCCGAACCATTCGATGCCGCCGGCTTGGATTCCGAGGTGCCGGAGGATTTGGTTTCGGCGGACTTGCTCTCGGAGGCCGGCTTGTTCTCGGCCTCGGCCCTTTTCTTATACGACTCGCTGCGGTAGTCGGTTTGGTAGAACCCAGAGCCTTTGAAGACGATTGCGGCGCCCGGACCAATCAGCCGGCGCAGCTTTCGCTTTCGGCACCGAGGGCATTTCTTCTCGGCTTCTGCGGTGATCGACTGGAATAACTCGAACTTATGGTCGCAGGCGTCGCAGACGTAGTCGTAGGTTGGCATAGAGTTCCTTTTGAAATGGTCCGAAGAAAATTCGTTGCTTGGGCGAACTGCCGTTGGCGGGAGGTGTATCGCTACTGGGCTGGCGGCGGGACGGAAACGATTACCTTGGCGGGCCTGACAACCCGGTCGTGCAACTGGTAGCCGTCTTCCACCACGTCGACGACCGTATTCGGGGGGTGCTCGGCATCGGCGCGCTGCGAAATGGCCTCATGCCGGTTCGGGTCGAACGGCTGCCCCAGCGCGTCGATCCGTTGGCATTGATAGCGCGAGAGCACCGAAGCCAGTTGCTGGGCAACCATCTTGAATCCTTCCAGCAGCGAAGCGGCCTCGGCGGTCTTTTCGGCTGCCTCGATGGCCCGGCCGACGTTATCGACCACTCCCAGCAGGTCTCGCAGCAACGGCAGATTGGCATAGCGGCGTTCGTCTTCCATCTCGCGGCGGCTGCGCTTGCGGAAGTTCTCCAATTCCGCCAGGTTCCGCAGCGCGCGCTCGTTGGCCTGTTGGAGTTCCTGGCGAAGCCGGTCGGACGGCTCGGCCGTGGCCTGCTCGATCAGGGCATCGCGCTCGGGCGAATCTTCGGCTGCCGGGTTCGCTTCGTCTCGATGGTCTTGATCGTTCATGGCTGAACAGTGCATTTGCGCTGGGGTTGGTGGTCTTCCTAAAGTAGCCCTCACGCTCCGCGTGAGGAAGCCGGCTCAATCCTGGGCCGGGGCCTCCTCCTGCGGGATGAAGTAGTCGCGCAGCTTCTCGAAAAAACTCTTGCGGTGCGGGCTGACGTTCACCCGCTCTTCCTCGGCCAACTCCCGCAGCAGCTCCTCCTGTCGCAACGTCAGGTTCTTGGGAATATCGACGTTGACCTGCACCAGCAAATCGCCGCGGCCGCGGGCACGGGGATCGGGCATGCCGCGGCCTCTCAGTTTGAATACCTCTCCCGGCTGGGTTCCGGCGGGGATTTCGAGCGGTTCGCGGCCGTCCAAGGTGGGCACTTCGATCTTGGCGCCCAGGGCGGCCTGTGAATAGCTCAGCGGCAACCGGCAGATCAGATGCTGTCCTTCCCGCTCGAACAGTGGATGTTCGCGGACCGTGATGAAACAATAACAGTCGCCCGGCGGACCGCCGTCGGGGCTCGGGTTGCCTTCGCCGCTGAGCCGCAGGCGCGTGTCGCTGTCGACGCCCGCCGGAATACGCACCTCGCGTTCGA
>JBBDNX010000370.1:0-4291 GCA_040877345.1 Pirellulales bacterium | reverse complement strand
CTCTCCCCCGGGCTATAATGGGCGCGGTGCCGCAGCGGCGCCCCCGAAGCCTCCACTCCCGCGCAGGTGACTGCTGATGCGACTCGCCTTTCCCCGATTCCTGACCTTGTGCCTGGCCGGCCTGCTGCTGGCGCCACTGGGCGCCCGGCTGTCGAGCGGCGAACCGGCCCACACCGCGGCCCAGGCCCCACGGCAGCCCAAGGTGGTCGAGCAGCCGGCGGCCATCCCGCCGCCGCTGACGCACTACAAGGGACGCGAGATCGCGCCCACCATGCACTACGAGGGAGCGCCCTGGCTGGTCCGCGAATCGCGCGAGCGTGAAGAAGACTGCAAGACCCTGCTCAAGGTGCTCGATCTCAAGCCGGGGCAGGTCGTGTGCGACATGGGATGCGGCAACGGCTTCTACACGCTGCCCATCGCCGGGCTGGTGGGTGAAAAGGGGCGCGTGCTGGCCGTCGACATCCAACCGGAGATGCTGCGGCTGCTGGACGAGTGGGCCAAGCAGGAGCAGATCAACAACGTCGAGCCCATCCTCGGCACGCTGGTCGATCCGGGGCTGCCCGAAGGCGAGGTGGACCTGATCCTGCTGGTCGACGTGTATCACGAGTTCTCGCACCCCGAGCACATGCTCCAGGCGATGCGCAAGGCGCTGAAGCCCGACGGGCGGCTGGCGCTGGTCGAGTTCCGGCTCGAAGATCCGAAGGTGCCGATCAAGCTTCTGCACAAGATGAGCAAAAGGCAGATCATGAAGGAGCTGCCGCCCAATGGCTTCAAGCTGGTCGACCAGTTCGACGAGTTGCCTTGGCAGCACGTGATGTTCTTCCAGCGCGACGACGCTGGGGTGAGCAAATCGGCCGGCAAGGCCGCGGGCAAATCCACCCGCAGCGCGCCGCGCCAACTCGACCGCAAGCGGGGCGCTAACGCGGATGCCGGTCTGGCTGACGAGTAGGCCGCCCGGACATGGCCCGCACCGGCGATCAAACGTTCCGCGTCGCTCGCGAGCAATCCCAGCAGACGCTGGCTTCTCTCTTGCGGCATTGGCTGCCCGGCAAGGCCTGGTCCGAAGTGCGGCAACTGATCAAGTCGCGCCGCGTGCTGGTCAGCGGCAACTTGTGCGTCGATGCCGGCCGCCGGCTCCGGCCGGACGAGGTGGTCAAGCTGCTCGAGCACCCGACCGCTCCCTTGCCGCGCGAGGACGACGTAAGGATCCGCTATCTGGACGCCCACCTGGTAGTCGTCGAAAAGCCTTCCGGCATGACCTCGGTCCGGCACGCCGAAGAGCGGCACTGGTCGTCGCGCCGCCGGCAGCTCCAGCCCACGCTGGAGGACCTGCTGCCCCGCGTGATCGCCAAAAAATCGAGCCGGGGCGCCAAGGGCCGCCGGGGCGCCAAGCCGGGCAAGTTGCCTCCCGTCCGCCCGGTGCACCGCATCGACCGCGAGACGAGCGGCCTGATGGTTTTTGCCCGCACGCCGCAAGCCGAGCGGCACCTGGTGCAGCAGTTTCGCCGCCACGTCACGCACCGCCGCTACCTGGCCGTGGCCAAGGGGCTCGTCCAAGCCCAGACGATCGAGTCGCAGCTTGTCCGCGACCGGGGCGACGGGCGGCGCGGCAGCACCACCCACGGCGGCATGGGCAAGCGCGCCGTCACGCACGTGCGGCCCATCGAGCGCCTCAACGGCTACACGCTGATCGAGTGCCGGCTGGAAACGGGCCGCACCCACCAGATACGCATCCACCTGGCCGAGCTGGGGCATCCCTTGTGCGGCGAGACGATCTACCAGCGGCCCTTGTTCGGCGAGGCGGAACCGGACACCAGCGGCGCCCCGCGGCTGGCCCTGCACGCGGCCGAGTTGGGCCTGGAGCACCCGACGACCGGGGAGCAGCTTGAATTCAAAATGCCGCTGCCCGACGACCTGGCGCGGTTGGTCGACCGCCTCCGCCGGGTGTAGCCGCTATTGGGCGTCGAGCTTGGCGAGGTACTTATCCGGATCTTTTTCGAGGTTCCCACGGCAGCCTTCGCAGCAGAGGAAGACATCGCGGCCTTTGATGTTCACCTTGACCGGGGTGTCCATCGAGCCGAGTTTCCCTCCGCCCACCGGGCAGTTCACCTGCGCGATTGCCAGTGCACGGTCCTCGTCCGACAAGCTGGCCAGGGCCGCATCGATTTCGGCTTGTTGCTCGGCCGACGTCGTTTCATCGCCCTCGGTAGCAGCCGGCTCGCCATTGCCTCCGGCCGGTGGTGTCTTGGTGTCGTCGCTGCCGCAACCGGCCATGCCGATTGAGACAGCCACCGCAAAAACGAACAGTTGCAATCGCTTCATCGATCTAATCTCCGAGCCCGTGTCTTGAACCGCCCTCCAATTAGCTTAGCCCATCGCTTCCCCTCGTGAAACCCCAAGCTCTCGCAAGGCGCAGACGCTACGCCACGGACGACGACGCTACGCTACGAATGCTCATGCAAAGGCGCAAAGAGGAGACGGGGAGACGAAGAGAATCAAGAGATTGCCGCCGGCACAACGGCCTTAGTTGTCATCGCGCAGGTTGTTAACGACGCGAGTGATGCCGTCCTTGATCAGTTCGGCTCCGAAATTGATCAATAGTCCGAGCCGGAATTCGGCGAGCCGCAAGTAGGTCAGGAGCTTTTTCTTGTGGACCGGAGCCACGTCTTCAACCGATTTCAGCTCGAGCATCACCTTGCTTTCCACCACGAGGTCGGCGCGGAATCGAACATCGAGGCGAACACCGTCCCACACAACCGGAAGTGCGACTTCTGATTCGACGATCAGGCCTCGTTTTCGAAGCTCGTGCGCCATCACCGCAGCGTACACCGATTCAAGCAGCCCAGGCCCAAGACTCTTGTGCACATGGTAAGCGACGTCGACGACGATTCTGGCCACTTCATTCTCGTGCATCGCTCTCTCCAACAAAGGAATCCAACGGGCATGATGCACGGCACTAATTCAGTCAAGCAAACAGATCATTGCCATGAAACCCCTTGGCACGTGCCTGGCGATCCGGGCCCTGCAGGTCAGTATTCATGTTCATCCCTCCCCTTCCTCTTGTCGTTCCTTCTTTGCGCCTTTGCGCCTTTGCGCGAGCATTCGTAGCTTCGTCCCGCTAGGTCGTGGAAGCGGCGTTGGGCACGGCCCAGTGACCGTCGCGGTAGACGCGGGTAATGAGGCGGCCGGCCTCTTCGTCGTTGAGGATCTGCTCCGCGCGCGGGTCGAAAGCGAGCACGCGGCCGACGCGGGTGGCGATGTTGCCCAGGTGACACAGCGCGGCCGAGAGGTGGCCGATCTCGATGTCGGCGTTAGGGCGGGAGCCGCTCTTGATGCACTCCAGAAAGTTGCGGTGGTGCGGCGGCCCGATGCCCTGGGCCGGCATCGTCTCGCCGGGCTTGTTGCGCGGGCCGAAGAGCTGCCAGCCGTCGTTCTTGCCCAACAGCAACATGCCGTCGGTGCCGTAAAACGCGTTGCCGTTCTCGTACCCTTCCTGGCGGTATGGCGACCAGATTCGCTGCTCGAAGATCAACTGCCGCTTGTGCCCGACCTGGCCGTCGCCCGGGTACTCGAAGACCACGTACTGCGTGTCGGGAAACTGCTGATCGTCTTCGAAGTGATACTTGCCGCCCAGGGCCGCGATCCGCGAGGGATGCTCCGCGACGCCCAGGCCCCAGCGGGCGATGTCGATGTCGTGCACGCCGTCGTTGCCGAAATCGCCGGTACCAAAGTCGTACCACCAGTGCCAGTGGTAGTGGTGGCGGTTGGTCTGAAACGGCACGGCCGGCGCCGGGCCCAGCCACATGTCGTAGTCGAAGCCGGCCGGAGGATCGCTCGGCGAAGCGTGGCCGATGTTGCCGCGGCGCTGGCTGTTCCAGGCCTTGGCGACCAGCACCTGGCCGATGGCCCCCTCGGCCAGCAACTGCATGGCCCGCAGCACGTGCGGCGCGGTGCGGCTCTGCGTGCCGACCTGCACTACCCGGTCGTGGCGGCGGGCCGCCTCGACCATCAAGCGGCCTTCGCGGACGTTGTGCGCGCACGGCTTTTCCACGTACACGTGCTTGCCCGCGGCCAATGCCAGCAGCGTGGCGGGCCCGTGCCAGTGATCGGGCGTCGCCACCGTGACCGCCTGCACGCGCGGGTCGTCCAGCACGCGCCGCAGGTCGCCCACCACCTGCGGCGGCTTGCCGGTGACCGAAGCCGCCTCTTTGGCGGCCGACTCGGCCCGCGCCTGGTCCGGGTCGCAGACGAATGCCAGCTCGACGTCCTCCTGGGCGGCGAACGAGCGGAC
>JBBDNX010000369.1:0-4299 GCA_040877345.1 Pirellulales bacterium | reverse complement strand
GGTCGATGACGAGATTCGGAAGCTGATTGCGACGCTGGAAATGTGAAAAAACGCTGAAATCCGTGTTACGCTCGCGGCCATTTCAGTCAGAAAAGGCAGGATCGCTTCCAGCGCTTTGAAACCAGCGAGGTCTTCCGATGCCCGAAACGAACCGCTGTCCGAAGTGTGGAGCTGAGGTTCCCGCCGACGCCCCCGGGGGAATTTGCCCCAAATGCCTGCTGAAAGAGGGGCTGGAAAGCACCGCTGGCTACGACGGCCCCCGCAGCGAGGTGCTGCAGGCGGGCGAACAGTTCGGGTCGTACCGCATCGGGCGCCTGCTGGGCAAGGGTGGCATGGGAGCGGTGTACGAAGCCGAGGATGGCAAAAGCGGCCGCCGCGTCGCGCTGAAAGTGTTGAACCACAAGCTCCAATCGCCGGAGCATCGGCAGCGGTTCCTCCGCGAGGGACGACTCGCGGCATCCGTCAATCATCCCAACAATGTCTACATCTACGGCACGGAAGAGATCGAGGGTACGCCGGTTATCGCGATGGAGCTGGCCGGGGGCGGGACCCTGCAGGATCGCGTCAAACGGGACGGACCGCTCGCAATCGGCGAGGCGGTGGACGTGATCCTGGACATGATCGCCGGCCTGGAAGCCGCGCAGGCCGCGGGCGTCCTGCACCGCGACGTCAAACCGGCGAACTGCTTCGTCGACGCGGATGGAACCGTCAAGATCGGCGACTTCGGGCTGTCGATCTCGAGCACTCTGCGCGGCGACACGAACTTGACGCACAGCGGAGTGTTCCTGGGCACGCCGGCGTTCTCCTCGCCCGAGCAGCTTCGTGGCGAGGAGCTGGACGTGCGCTCGGACATCTACTCCGTGGGGGTGACGCTGTATTACCTGCTGACCGGAGAAACCCCGTTTCAAGCAAAGCAGATAGTCCAGTTGCTGGCGACGGTCCTCGAGCGGCCCGCACCTTCGCCGCGCAGCCGCCGTGGGGGAATCCCCGCCGGCCTGGCGAAGATCGTGCGACGATGCCTTGCCAAGCAGAGCACGCACCGGTTTCGAAACTACGACGAGCTGCAGCAGGCGCTGTTGCCCTATCGGTCCGCGGCGCCGACGCCGGCAACCCTGGGGTTTCGCGTGCTGGCGTCAGGGATCGATTTTGTCGTGATCGCGCTCTTGTCCGCGGTGCCTCCTTTGCTGTGGGCTCGTGACGTGGCGACGTGGCAACTTCATTTTGAGGTGGTCTCGATGCCCGGGCCGCAGCCCAGTGCCGAGCTCATGTGGCTGTCGGGGCTTGGCATGCTCTTGTATCTGATCTACTTCGCCCTCCTGGAAGGAATCTGGGGGGCCTCGGCCGGCAAGGCGATCTGCCGGCTTCGCGTGGTCGGTCCCGGCCGCGAGGCTCCCGGCATTTTCCGGGCACTGCTGCGAACCACTGTCTTCGCCGCGGCTGGGTGGCTGCCCTGGTGGGTGCTGTATGCGTTCGATCCCGAGCTTGGGATTCAAGTGTTCGCGGTCGAAGCCGATACGCCGCTCGGGTTCGCCCTCTGGCTGATTTGCTCTTCGTTGTTCCTGCTGCTATTTGTCACGATGCGACGGCACAACGGCTACGCTGGCGTTCACGAGCTTGCCAGCGGGACGCGCGTGGTGCGCGTCCAGGCGGTCGAGCGGCGGCCGACGCTCTCTTCGGCCGACGACCCGCTGCCTGAAATGCAGGACGAAGCGCGGATCGGGCCCTACCACGTGCTGGCCCCGTTGGAATCCGCCCCGCGGCATGAGCTGATCCTGGCTTACGATACGCGACTGCTGCGCAAGGTCTGGATACACAAACGCCCGGCGGCCGCGCCGTCGCTATCGCCCAAGCTACGCGAGCTTGCCCGGATCGGACGTCTGCGCTGGCTCAATGGCCAGCGCGAAGGTGATTGGGCTTGGGAGGCCTACGAGGCGCCATCCGGCAAGCCGCTGTTGAAGCTGATCGATGGCGGACAACCGTGGGATGCCGTCCGTTTCTGGCTCTTGGACCTGGCCCGGGAGCTCAGCGCGAGCCGGCTGGACGAAACTCTTCCCCCGGTGCTGGACCTGGATCGAGTGTGGATCACGGCGGACGGTCGAGCCAAACTGCTCGATTTCCCGGCTCCGGGGCTCGACGCGACCAGGCGCGGTCTGCTGGCATCGTCAGATCCGCGCGATTCCTCCGCGGCCGCCCTGTTTCTCAAACGTGTGGCCATCGCCGTGCTGGAAGGCCAGGTCTTGCCGGCCGAGGACGTGGGGAGGCGCAACCTCTCAGCGCGGATTCCCCTGCCGGCCCGCGCGCTCGTGAGCGAGTTGGGCCGGCGAGAAGACGAGGCGACGTGCATCGCCGAACTCGAGTCGTTGACGCGGAAACCGGCGTCGGTTTCGGCCCAACGGCGAGTCGGCGCGTTGGCTGCTTGCTGGCTGCTTCCCCTCATGATGGCCGCGTTCCTCATGGCAATGTTGCTTTCGGAGCGGCAGTTTCTGCGGAAGCACCCTGAAGTGGGTCAGTTGGCGGGATACGTCGGCTACTATCGGCTGCTCGACCGGGACGACCTGGATCCCGGCCCGGCGGCCCTGAGCGAGGCCGTGGAGATTTTCGTGGCGGACCGGTTTCGTGAAACCATCACTGATCCAGAAATCTGGGCCGATCCGTCAGCCAAAGGATTTGTCGACGCGGACGATCAACGTCTTTTGGAGGAATTCGTCGAGGCACATCCCAGTCCGTCGCCGGAGCAGGTCGCCGAGGCTTCCAAGCTCATTCAATCGATCTACGTCCGCGACATGATCCATGCATTGAGTTGGAGCCCGGATGATTACCTTTATTCGGGGTCGATGGCGAGCCTGCTCGGCGCCGTGGCCCTCTTCTTAGGTATTTTCGTGGTTCTTCCGAGCCTCGCGTCGGCGTTGTTGTTCGGTGACACGCTTCTTTTGAGATTCCTGGAGGTAGCGGTCGTCGATCTCGCGGGAGCTCGCGCATCGCGGCTACGTCTCTTCTGGCGCAACATGATCCTCTGGTCGATCGTTTTGCTGGGACTTGGCATCTTGATGTTTGTTGCGGTGCATGGCCGTCCGCGCGCGGCATTCGTGCTGATCACCTACGGGATTGTCGCCACGTTTACCGCCCAGCGAGGCCTGCACGACCGGCTCGCCGGGACCTGGCTCGTCCCGCGGTGATGAAATCCTGGTGCAAAAGAATCGATCTTGCTTGCTACCGCGTGGTAAGAAGGTATCTTACCTGTATGAGGACTGTCGTTTCGAGCAAAGGCCAGATTGTTTTGCCCGCGGAGCTGCGCGAGCGGGATCGAATTCGCCCCGGGCAGCGGTTCGACATCGAACGGTTGGACGCCGGGCGGTACTTGTTGAAAAAGTCGGCTGACCTGGCCAACGAAGGCGTTTTGGATTGGCTGCTCGCCTGTCCCGAGAAGGGCTGGGTCCAGTTGGTCTCGACCGAGTCCACCGATACGCTGTGAAGTACCTCGTCGACACCGACGTCTTAAGCGAGCCCACGAAGCGCGCGCCGGATGCATTGGCCGTCGGGTGGCTCCGCCGAAACGAACAGAACCTGGCGATCAGCGCCATCGTGCTCGGCGAGCTCGAATACGGAATCCTGCTTCTTCCCGCGGGTCGAAGGCGGACTCGGCTGGAGCAATGGTTTGCGCAAGGTATCCGGCGCATTCGGGCGTTGGAGTTCGATACCCAGGCCGCTTCAGCCTGGGCGGGGCTGCTTGCCCGCTTGAAGAAAAAGGGGCATGCGATGCCCATCAAGGACAGCCACATCGCGGCAACCGCCCTGGCGCATGGGCTGACAGTCGCCACACGAAACACCGCGGATTACCGGCACGCCGGAGTGCCGCTGGTGAATCCGTTCGCGCGGTAGGCTCACAGGTCGTCTAGTACCGCCTCGCTTTCTCTACGAGCCGCATCACGCGCGGTTGATTGCGGAAATAGCCGACGAGACGCAAGGGTATCGCGCCGTGGTGGTTACCGACATGAATATGCCTCGATCAGCAAGCCAGATCATGGCCCGCATCGACGCATTCACTTCGGCTGTGACCGACTTCCTGGCAAGCCTGCCCGCCGTTCCGAAATAGCCGACGGCTTCCACCAGACATACAGCCCGGTAGCCTGCCACGGCTCCGAATGGATCCGTGGAACCGGTGGTCAATAACGGCTCGGCGGAAACTCCAAGTCGTTGACCGGGGGCAGGTGCTGCAGGCGCCCTTCCGGCTCGCTGAACTCGGCGGGCTCGTCGGAGATCTGCACCACCGCGCCCGGCGGCTCCGGAGGAGAAGACTTG
>JBBDNX010000368.1:0-4304 GCA_040877345.1 Pirellulales bacterium | reverse complement strand
CCGTCTCGCGGCGGTACTCGCAGCCCAGGTTGGGCGCACAGCGCTCGAACAGCCGGTGAAATTCCTCTTCGCCCGGGTCGGCGATATTCACCTTGTACGGGATCCGCCGCAGGAAGGCCTCGTCCACCAGGTCCTTGGGCTCCAGGTTGGTGGAAAAGATGATGAGCTGCTCGAACGGCACCTGGATTTTTTTGCCAGAGGCCAGGGTGAGAAAGTCGTACCGCTTTTCGAGGGGCACGATCCAGCGGTTGAGAAGCTCCTGGGGCTCCATCCGCTGGCGTCCGAAGTCGTCGATCAGCAGCGAACCGCAGTTGCTCTTGAGCTGCAGCGGAGCTTCGCTGACGTTGCTGTGGTGATCGTGCCTGATCTCCAGGCTGTCCATGGTCAATTCGCCGCCGGCCACGACCGTGGGACGGCGGACCTTGATCCACCGCCGGTCGTGCCCGTTTTGCTTCAAGAAGCTGTCCTCCAAGCTCTTCAACGCCTCGTGGTAGGCCGGGTCGTACAGCTTGATCAACTGGCCGTCTTCGATCAGCGTCCTGGGGATCCACACGTGCTGCCCGAAGCAGCGCGTGATCCGCTCGGCCAGCGTGGTCTTGCCGTTGCCCGGCGCCCCGTACAGGAACAGCCCGGCGCCCGAGTTCACCGCCGGACCCAAGCTGTCGAACACGCTGGGATCCGTGGTGATATCCTCGAACGCTTGTTCCAGTTGGGCCCGCTTGGGAGCCTCGGCTCGGACCGCCTGGGCTTCGACCGAGAGCACGTACTCGATCAACGGCACGGGCGCCGGACCCACGTAAGAACAAACCTCCATGAATCCCTGGGCCCTCTGCCGGCCCTGGTCGGTCAAGGTATAGTAATAGTCGTTCAGCGGCGCCGAGCCGGTGTGGGCCATGAACTGCCGCGTCCGCAGCCGGGCCAGCACCCCCTCGATCACCCCATAGGGGAGGCAAATATGGTCGGCGATGCCTCGCCCGCTGGCCGTGCCGACGACCGAAAGGTATTTCGACACCAGCGAGTCGACCAGTGAATCGCTGATGCCCGCATCTTCCAGCGAGCCCGGTTCGGCCGGGTGGAACACGTCCTCCGAGAGGATCGTGGCCAGCAAATTCGGCGTTTCAGGCAGTGCCGTTGTAACCATCGTCGTCGGGACCCCTCGTGGAACCGTGAACAACCCCCTTTACCCCGCCTGCTTCTGCGTCGAGGCAAAGTGCCATGGAAAGTCTAGGGCGCGTTTGAAGCTATGCTTTCGGCGGCATCCCAACGATGCGGACCTCCGGCCCATCTCGGCGGTGGACCGGAGCCGGTTTACAGGCCCATGGCAGGTGAAGCGATGGCGGCGCGGACAACGCCTGGCGAACCAGCATCAGCGGGGCCTCTTCAGTGGCCGCTGGTGGTACTGATCGCCGTCGGCGCACTGGTCTACTTTGCCGTGGCAACGCTGGGGTTGCAGTTGGCCAGCCTGCAAGGCAACGTGTCGCCGGTTTGGCCTACCAGCGGCCTGTCGCTGGCCGCGGCGCTGTTGTGGGGCAATCGAGTCTGGCCGGCCGTTGCGTTGGGAGCTTTCGCCGCCAACGCGTTGACACCCATTCCCCTGGCCGCGGCAGCCTCGATTGCGGCCGGCAACACGGCGGAAGCGCTGATCAGCGCGTCGATACTGCGCCGCTGGTTGGCGCCGCGCCCATTCCAGCGCGCGGGCGAGGCGCTGCGGCTGGTGGCGGCGGCCGGGCTGGGAGCAGCGGCCAGCGCCAGTGTCGGGGTGGGCAGCCTGTTGGTGGCCGCCCAGGCGCAATGGCCGGATTCGGCGGCCTTGTGGCGCACCTGGTGGGTGGGCGACCTGCTGGGCATGCTGGTGCTGACGCCGGCAATCCTGATCTGGATCCGGGCGCCTGCGGGGCGCGCCACCCTGGCGGCGAGCCGCGAGGCATTGGCCTTGTTGTTCACGGGCGGCGGAATAACGGCCGCCGTGTTTTTTTCGAGCCAGCGACCGCTGGAGTGCGCGGTCTTTCCGTTTTTGGTGTGGGCTGCGCTGCGGTTCGGGGCGCGGGGCGTGACCGCCGCGGCCTTGGTCGTCTACGGCATCAGCGTTTGGGGGACGGCGCGCGGTTGTGGTCCATTTGCCGGCGGCTCGCTCAACGAGAGTCTTTTGTACCTGCAGTGCTTTGTCGCCACGGTGGCCATCATTGCGCTGGAGCTGGCGGCGGTCGTCCACCAATGGACCAGGTCGCAAGCGTCGCTGCGCGAGAGCGAGGAGCGTTTTCGGGCTTTTATGGACAACAGCCCCGCGATGGCCTTCATCAAGGACGACCGCGGGCGGTGGACCTACCTGAACAGGCCCTTGGAGTCGCTGTTCGAGAATCGCCAACTGCTGGGCAAAACGAACGGGGAGTCGTTTCCCAGCCAGGTAGCGCGGCGGCTCGACGAGCACGATCGGTCGGCGCTGGCGGGGGGCAGGCCGGTGGAGCGGATCGAAACGATCCCGCTGGCCGACGGCTCCAGCCGCGATTGGCTGGTGTTCAGGTTTCCGATCCTTGCCGCCGATGGAAGGAAGTTCCTGGGCGGCGTGGCCGTCGACGTCACGCACCGCCAACGGGTCGAGGAGGCGCTGCGGCAGCAGACCGAACAACTCCAAGAGGCCCGCCTGCGGGCCGAGGCGGCCAACCAGGCCAAGAGCCGGTTTCTGGCGAACATGAGCCACGAGATCCGCACGCCCATGACGGCCATCCTCGGATTTGCCGACCAGTTGCTGGATGAGCTCGACCCGGCCGCCGTGCCGGACGAGCATGTGTCGGCCGTGCAGACGATCAAGCGCAACGGCGAGCATCTGCTGACCATTCTCAACGACATCCTGGACCTTTCGAAGATCGAAGCGGGCAAGCTGACGATCGAATGCCGGCCGGCATCGCCATGGCAGATCGCGGCCGAGGTCGTCGACTTGCTGGCTCCCAAGGCGCGGGACAAAAGCCTCTCGTTGGAGCTTTTGGGCGAGGGCCCGCTGCCACAAACGATCGTGACCGACCCCACGCGGTTGCGCGAGATCCTGTTGAACGTGGTCGGCAACGCAACCAAGTTCACGCTGGCCGGCGGCATCCGCCTGGTGCTGCGGCCGCTGGCTCGGCCCAACGGCAAGCGTCCATGGATCGAGTTCGAGTGCACCGACACGGGCATCGGCATGACCGCCGAGCAGATTGCCGGGCTCTTCCAGCCGTTTTCCCAGGCGGATCCCTCCCACACCCGGCGGTTCGGCGGGACCGGCCTGGGACTGGCGATCAGCCGGCGCTTGGCCTGCATGTTGGGAGGCGACGTGACGGTCGAAAGCCGGCCGGGCGTGGGAAGCACGTTTCGGATTACGATCGACACCGGCCCGCCCAACCAGGCGCGGCTGGCCGTCGATTGCCAGCAGCCGGCCGCGGCGACTATCTGACCGAGCCCACCGGCCGCGGCGACTTTGCGCGGGTCTGCGGGCAGCTCAAGCCAAAGGCTGCCGCGGCTGCGTGCTGAGCCCGGCTTCGCCCCGCGGCAGCCGTTTTAGCCCAGGCATCAGCGCTACGATCCGCCGCAAGATTCCATTCTGCCGCCGCCGGCGCATCAGCGTTGGGTCTTCTCCCGCGCCAGCGTCGTGCTGGCGCAAGTAAGCTTGCGCCGTCTTGAATTCGTCGCTGTTGGCAAGCATCGAATGCTGCGTTCGCAACGTCAGGCCGCGGAGCATCTGCAGCAGCTCCGATTGGGCCTGTTGGCTCAGCGTGCGCTCTCGCTGAGCTTCCGCCTGCCAGTGAGCGGCCTCCGCCGAGTGCCGGGCCGAGATCGCTTCCAAGTCGACAATCCGCCGCTGGTCATCGCGCCGGCGCTGGTCGGCCATCGTGATACTCCTGTGCTAACAAACGGTTGAGTCCCTGGGCCGCCATGACGCCGTGGCCAGACCGAACCGATGCCTAGTATGGCAGTTTGGCACGCGGGCCGCAACGCCTTGGCCGCGGCAATCGGGTGAGCACGTTTCTCGAGCGGCGGGGACCAACCGGGGCTCCGCGGTTGCTCGCACGGCCGGGCTGGGAGCGACTAGCGGCGTATTTTGCTCTTGCTGGGAGTGAGGCAGTGGCCCTTGGTGTGAGTGACTTTGCAGCAACGAGCCTTGTGCAACGATCGGGGCTCGGCGGGGCAAGCCGGGGGGCTCGGCATCACCGTCTCGCTGACCACCACCTCGACGACGTCGCCATGCGGGCGGTCCGACGTGCCGCACTGGGACTGGCAGCAATCCTGTCGCGCGTGCCGGTCGCGGTGTTTTCGGCACTTCAGCCAGCAGAGGG
>JBBDNX010000367.1:0-4305 GCA_040877345.1 Pirellulales bacterium | reverse complement strand
TTGCACTTTCGGAGAAAACAGCGGTAACTGATATCCAATAAAAAAGGCTCTTCCATCATGCTGCGGTTGCGAACCAAGCCGCACGATGGAGGAGCCAAGGATGGCCGATTCGAGATGTCGTTGGCAATGTCCGGAAACGTGGTCGCAGTGGAGCGATTGGCTGGGGGCGGGATTGCACGCTCGCAATCGCTGGCGGTTGTCGGTGCTGATGGCCGGCATGCTGTTGGCCAGTGGTCGCCGCACGGTGACGACTTGGCTCAGGGCCGCCGGCGTCAGCGACGACTACCAGGACTATTATTACTTCCTGGTTCGCGTGGGACGCAAGAGCGAATCGATCGCCAGGCGGTTGGTAGCACTTCTCGTGCGAACCTTGTCCCTGCCGGAACGAGTGCTGCTGGTGATCGACGACTCGCCCACCCGGCGGTATGGGCCAAAAGTCGAAGGGGCCGATGTTCATCACAACCCGACTCCCGGACCGGCCGGCCAGCCGTTTCTGTATGGACACGTGTGGGTGACGATCTCGCTGGCCGTGCGGCATTCCCAGTGGGGTGCGTTGGCGTTGCCGCTGCGGGCCATGCTGTACGTCCGCCAGCAAACGATGGCGACGATCCCCAAGTATCGCCGTTGGCCGCGGTTCGCCACCAAGCTCCAGTTGGCGGCGCGGCTGGTCGAGTGGATCGTGCCGCTGCTGAAAAAAGCGGGAAAAACCACCTGGATCGTCGTCGACGGCGGGTATACCAAGCGGCCCTTCTTGCGACGCGCCTTGAAGACCGGCGCGACGATCGTGGGCCGCCTGCGCAAAGACGCGCACTTGCGCGACTTGCCGCCGAAGTTGAAAAAGGGACAACGTCGTGGGAGAGGTCGGCCGCGCAAGTACGGCAAGAACCGAATCAGCCTGGCCAAGCGCGCCGGACAATCGCGCGGCTGGCAAACGGTCGCGTGCACCGTCTACGGCAAAGTGGAGACGAAGACCTGCAAGTCCTTCCTGGCGACCTACGGTCCGGCAGGGGGCGTGATTCGCGTCGTGCTGGTGAAGGAAGAACATGGCTGGCACGCCTTTTACTGCACCGATCCGAACGCCAGCGTCCAGGAGATCTTGGAAGCGTTTGCCGACCGTGCGACGATCGAACAAGATTTTCATGACGTCAAGGAGGTGTGGGGATCGGGCCAGCAGCAGGTGCGCAACATCTGGACCAACTTGGCTGTGTACAACTTGAATCTATGGATGCACACGCTGGTGGAATTGTGGGCGTGGAACCGCAGCGGACCGCAATTGGTCGACCGCGGCGACTCGCCGTGGGACGACCCCGCCAGGCGCCCTTCGCACGCCAACCGTCGCAAAGCCCTACGCCAACATATTCTCCGCCGCGAATTATCGAACATCACCGCCGCCTGGTCGTTACCACGAAAAATCATCCAACTGGTCAAAAGCCTCATGGCCTTGGCCGCTTAACATAGTCCTGTTCTCCGAAAGTGCAGGTGGTTGAAAAGGGCATGGAAAAGGGCATAGCCCGCTCTTCCACGTCAGCTCAATGAGCGCAAGGGCTTGTGCTGATTGAACTTTCTCTAAATCGGGCCGACTGGATTCGAACCAGCGACCTTTTGACCCCCAGTCAAACGCGCTACCAGACTGCGCTACGGCCCGAAATTCGTGACGCCGGGCAAACTGTTTTCGAGTGCTCGGCGCTGTTGTGAGTATTGCAGAACATCGCCCGACTGGCAACGGTAGGCCAACAGCCGGTGCTCGGCTATCACCGCGTTCAAGCGGTGTCGGATGGAGCAAAGAATATCTATAATGTGGCCACCTGGTCTGCACGCGCGTTCGACCTTTAGCCATCTTTCGGAGCGCCATCTGTGGAGAATTTCGCCGATCGATTGGCGGCGGCGGTTCGGCGGCTGGCAAGTCCGGTATGCGTCGGTCTCGATCCACGCTGGGAGCAGTTGCCCGAAGCCGTCCGCAGCGCGAGCGGCGATTCTTTCCGCGTGAAAGCTGAGGCGTATACGCGTTTCTGCAACGGCGTGAGCGACGTCGTCGCGCCGCTGGTGCCCGCAGTGAAGGTGCAGGCCGCGTTCTTCGAAGAGCTGGGGCCGGCTGGCATGTCGGCGATGGGTGTCGTGATTGCCCACGCTCAGCGCTGCGGGTTGCTCGTGATCGTCGATGGCAAGCGGAACGACATTGGCAGCACGGCCTTGGCTTATGCGCGCGGCTACCTCGGAGGTGAGCAAAGTGCCTGGCATGCCGATGCCCTCACGGTGAGCCCCTATCTTGGTGATGATAGCCTTGCACCGTTCGTGGAGGTCGCTCACGAGCATGGCGGCGGCGTGTTCGTGCTGGTGAAAACGTCGAACGAGGGCGGGCGAATGTTGCAGGACCTTCAGTGTGCCGGCCAACCGTTCTATCGTCATGTCGCCCAACATGTGGAGCAACTTGCGTTGACAACCCTGGGTGAGTATGGCTACGGGGCAGTCGGTGCCGTGGTGGGGGCAACGTATCCCGAGCAGCTTCGTGAACTGCGGGCCGCGATGCCGCATACCTGGTTCCTTGTGCCCGGCTATGGCAGTCAGGGCGGAACGGCGGCCGATTGTGCGGCGGCGTTCGACGCGCACGGCTTGGGCGCGATCGTGAACAACTCGCGTGGCATCCTCTTCGCGCACGAGAGGCCCCAGTATGCCGCCCGGTTCGGCCCGTCGCGCTGGCAAGAGGCAGTGGAAGCGGCGACGCGGGAAATGATCGACGAGCTGCGCACGGCTGGCTGGCAGCTTCGGTCCCGAGATTAACAGAGAGCTTTCGGTTAGGCGCGACCGGACGGCGTTTCGCCGCTCGACCGACCGCGATGCTGGCAGGGCAAGTGGATTGCGCGCCGCCGAACTGGCTCTTGTCGCACCATATTGTGTGGCATTTGTTTGGCCAGTCGAGCCAAGGAAGAATTGCGTCCGTCGATTGGTTCGATGCCGCGGGGGAAGTGCGAGTCGTCTCAATTCGTTGCTTCTTGTGCTCACGCCGCCGCGGCCCGCGCTTGGCACTTGTTTTGCTTTCGTTCGACCACCAAGTTGTAGTGCGCGCAGCGGAAGGGTAGACTGTTTCTCGACGTTCAGGCAACGCGGTCCGGCGACCGGCCACAGCATCGAACAGGCCGAATGGCCAAAGGAGTTCAAGATGACGCGACTGACAGGATTTGGAATCACATTGCTGGCGACGGCGGCCCTCGGCTGGTCGACGCTGGCCCACGCGCAGCAGGCCGGAGGTGGAGCTGCCGCCGGCTCGGCCTCGCCGAGCGGGCAACAAGGGCCAAGCGCGGCGACGCACGATCTTCCCAGCCCACAGACCGGCGGCTTTGGAGGTCAACAGGGCAATCTGGGTCAGCAGAATGCGGCGGGGCAACAAGCGCAATTCGATCAGCCGCGATATGGTATCGGTCAGCGACCGCTGCCGGAAGGCCAAGGCGCGATAGGCCAGCAACGCGGGATGGACCGGTCGATGCTGTCGGGTGGCCAGCCCAGCCAGCCGGGCGCGATGGATCAAAACGAGCGAGCGGAGCTGGGCGTGTGGCTGGTGGCCAGCGGCGGGCCGGGCGTTGAGATCCATCGGATCACCGCCGGCAGCCCGGCCGAGCAAGCGGGCCTGCAGCCGGGCGACGTCATTTTGGAAATCAATGGCAACAACGTGGGCTCGCCGATGGAAGTGCAGGAAATGATTCGCGCGCTCCCGATCGGCGAGGTCGCAGTGCTCGAAGTGTGGCGTGACGGCGCTCAGCAGGACATCTCGGCCACGCTGCAGCCGGTACGCGAGCGACACCAGACCGCCTACCGTGGCGGCGAGTCGACGGCGGCGAACGGCGAGCTGGCATCGCGCACGATGCGACTCGAGGAGCAGCTCAGCATGGTGATGCGCGAGCTTCAGCAAATGCGGCAGGAGTTGGCGCAGCTCCGCGCGGCAGGCAGCAGCCAACCGGCGGGCGGCGGAATCGGTATCGAGCAACGGGAATCGCAGTCCAGCCCGTTCGAGCAACGCGCCTCGGAACTGAACCCGCAGCCGTTGCCACCTGAGCAGCCGGCCACGCAGCCGGCGGAATCCGCGGAGCCCGAGCAACCGGCGAACGAGCCGGCTGAGGACCTGTTCGGCGGCGAGACAGCTCAGCCGGAGTCGGAAACCGCGCCTGCGACAGAAACGGAGACGGAGACGAAATCCGGAACCGACACGGACGCGGATTCGGGATCGCTGTTCGAATAGTTGTTCATGCATGATGCCCCCTCACCCTGCCCTCTCCCGAGGGGAGCGGGATGAGACAGCGGCCGGCATCGGCG